>JAKQSH010000298.1 GCA_029570245.1 Deltaproteobacteria bacterium
CCGAGCGAAGCCGAATGGGAATACGCAGCCCGCGCCGGTGGCGGAACCATCTGGATTTGCGGAAACGACTGGCGTTGTCTGGAGGATGTCGCCTGGTACAGTTCGGTTTTCGTTTCGGATGCCGAGCACCGGACTCACTCCGTTGCAAAGAAAGAAGCCAATGATTTCGGGCTCTACGACATGTCCGGCAATGTCCGTGAAATTGTTGAAGACTGCTGGCATGCTTACTACAACGGCGCACCGGATGACGGCAGCGCCTGGGACAGACTGAATTGCTCATATGGCGTTGTACGTGGCGGAGCCTGGGCTAATTACGACGAAAAAGGTCTGCGTGTTTCAGATCGCCAGATGATTGATCGCGATTTTGATGAAACGCTGGCCGGGGCTGGCACACAAGGGTTCCGCTGTGCAAGAGACGTTGAATAAATCATTCTCATGTAAATAAAAAAACGGAAAGCCTTATGACTTTCCGTTTTTTTTTTAATTATGCGGCAGCTTTATTTTGCTTTTACATGGCAATCGGTGCATTTGACTGCCGGGCCTTTGCCCATCTTTTTATGGCAGTCTTTACAGGTTTTATGGGAGGCATCCTTCATGCTGGGAGTTTTGCCTTCGGCTGCGGCCTTGTGGCATTCGCTGCATTTTTTGTCCACAGTTGCGCCCGTCATTGTATGGTGGCAGTTTTTGCAGGCAACGTTGGGTATTGTAGAATGCTTCTTGTGATTGAAAGTAACGTCACCGTTGGAAGCCTTAAGGACAATACTGTCCGGCGCCGCGGCATAAGCCACTGCGGCGATAAAGCACAGAACGGCAACAACCGCAAAAACTTTCTTCAGCATTTTCGACATGATTTCTCCTCCATTTATTTTCTGAAATCAGACTGATATTTATTTCTGTTTCTCAGCGTCTTAAGCTTCCGATAGCGGCGGTCAAAACGCCAGCTTATTCAGATAATAAGTGCAAATATCACGCCATGCTTCAGTTTTATGGTTTCATCTGAGAATGTCTGTCTCATAGATGTCAATGATAGAAACATCTTGTTGATATTACAGATAAAATTTGTTCAGTAGAAATCAACCCGCCTGTGTCGCTTGTGAGAATTTCTGCTGATTATCCATTGCACGATGTGCCGACCGTGTCAATCTGACAGAGCATCCGCCGGGTTGTCGTCCTCATCCGCCGATTCTTCTTCGTTCAGGCGGCGGTAAAGCGTTTTAAGTCCGATCCCCAGAATTATGGCGGCCCTCGATTTGTTGCCGCCTACATATTCAAGTGTTTTCTGAATTGCCGCCCGTTCTATCTCGGCCAGACTGTGAGTGCCGTCCAGCAGTGATCTGCAATCGTTTGTGTTGTTGCATCCCGAAATGCTTTCCGGCAGGTCTGCCGGGCTTATTCTGCCGTTGTTGTTCATAATTACTATGCTCTCGGCCAGATTACGCAGCTGACGCACATTGCCGGGCCAGTCGTAGCGTTCGATAAGCCGCAGCACTTCCCTCTCTGTTTCGAGATGCTGTTTGTTGTATTTTAATTTGAATTCGCTGATAAATTCCTGAAAAAGCAGGCTGATGTCTTCGGTACGTTCTTTTAATGGCGGAAGATTAATCTGCAATACGTTGATGCGATAATAAAGGTCTTCGCGGAAAAGACCGTTTTCGATGAGTTGTTCCAGGTTGCGGTGCGTTGCTCCGATGACACGCACATCGACGCTGTGTGAAGTGTTGCCGCCTACGCGTTCGAAGGTTCTTTCCTGCATCAGACGCAGCAGCTTGGATTGCGCCGACATGGACAGGTCGCCGATTTCGTCCAGAAAAAGCGTGCCGCCGTCGGCCATTTCGACGCGTCCCTTGCTGAGCTTGTATGCGCCCGTAAATGCGCCTTTTTCGTGTCCGAAAAGTTCGCTTTCAAGCAGTGTGTCGGTGAATGCGGCGCAGTTTACAGTAACCAGCGGGCCTTCGCTGCGATGGCTCAAGCGATGAATGGCTCGGGCTGCAAGTTCTTTGCCGGTGCCGGACTCGCCGCGAACCAGCACTGTCGCATCTGTCGGAGCGACCGCTGCAATACGCGCCATTACATCTTCCATTACCCGTGAACGACCGATTATTTCGCGTGAGCCTTCACTGCGGCGCAGTTCCTCTTTTAATCGGCGGTTTTCCTTCTCAAGGGTGGATGTCTGAAGAGTACGTTTTACAACCAGCATCAGCTGATCGAGATTGACCGGCTTCGTCAGGTAATCAACCGCCCCGCGATTGATCGCCTCGACTGCCGATGGAATGCTGCCGAATCCGGTACATATTATTACCGGCGTTTCTATTCTGAGGCGTTTCATTTCGTCCAGCAGAGCCATTCCATCCAGTCCGGGCATCAGAAGATCGCTTATTATCAGATCGCAGCGACAGTGTTTAAGCATGTTGATTGCCTGGTCTGCCGAAGTGACTCCGCGAGCTTTATATGATTCGAGTTCCAGTGCACGGCAGAGCGCGTCCACCGTGTTCTGATCGTCGTCAACCACCAGGATATTGTATTCAGGCCTGACGCCCATGGCTGCTCTCCTTATACGTAAAATAGCACATCATCTGAAAATCAGTTTCCGGCATGCGGAATATAAATGCTGAACCTGCTGCCTCGTCCTTCTTCGGATTCAACCGAAATTCCGCCGCCCATTTCTTCCAGCAGGCGTTTTACAATCGCCAGGCCAAGCCCCGTTCCGTTTTCGCGCGTGGTGAAAAACGGAGTAAAAATGCGTGGCAGGTCTTTTTCTGCAATGCCGCTCCCATTGTCTTCAACGTCGATTATGTAATTGCCGTTATTGCGCATGGCACTTATCTTTATCTCTCCACCATTCGGCATGGCGTGGATGGAGTTGGAAATCAGGTTGATGAGAATTTGCCGGATTTCGTCAGCATAAATCATTGCGGGTTCCAAGCCCGGAGCGACGTTTACTTTGATATCCACTTTTGACTTCGCCGCCTCAACCTGCATCAGCGCCGCCACACCTATCATCAGTTCGAGCATGGATTCTCTGGTCGGTTCCGAGCGGCGGTGTCTGGCATGATCCAGAAAGCGTTCCAGCACCTGCGAAATGCGTTCGACTTCCTGTCCGATTTTGGCGGACAGCTGCAATGGTTCGGATTCGAGGTCGCCGTGTTGCTTCAGTTCGCGGTTCAGCAGTTGAAGGTTCAGATTCAGTGCATTAAGAGGCGTGCGCACCTCATGCACAACCTGAGCGCTCAGCGTTCCAATGGCGGAAAGATGTTCCATTTTTATCAGATTCGAGTATATTCGGCGCAGTTCGCTGTTGAGATCGTCCACTCTGGCGCTTTTTTCCTCAAGCATCCGGCTGAGTTCCCGGCGGCTTTCTTCTATTGTACGCGTCATTGATGCGAAAGAGTTGAAAACGTCGCGGATTTCGTCGCGGCTTTCCGGACCTGCGCTGATGTCGAAATTTCCATGCTCAACCCGGCTCATGTCTTTCTTCAGCAGGCTCAGCGGTTTCCGAACCATACGACGGAAGAAAAACAAGGTTCCGCTTAATGCCAGCACAAGCGAAACGGCTGCCGATACCGCCATGACGATTCTGTGACTGGCGAGCTTTTTTTCGATAGGTTCAACTCCCATTTCGACCAGAAGCGTTCCCAGTGTTTCGTATTCGGGTTTATGACAGCGTATGCACTGTGGTTGGTTGGGTATTGGGAAGGGCATATGATATGTACCGATGCCCATCGGACGTGAAACGAAAACGCGCCTGTCGCTGTTGACGCCGGTTGAGGTATGGCACTGGTTGCAGCCTTCTCTTTGAGCAAGATTCAACTTCTTGCCGATATCGTCGATATTCCTTGAAAATTGAATAGTGTCGTCGATTGCGATCACCATGAGGTTGTTCAACTGCGGCAGTTCGAGGAGTTTTTTTGCAAGATCGGTTGTATGGGCGAACTCGGCTGGTGGTGTGACTGTCGATTTGTTTTTATCGGTGTCGAATGATTGAATTACGATTTCCGCCACTTTCGCAGTGTATTCTTCCGCCTGCGAATACTCTATTTTTTCTCCTACTGTCATGGCCACCCAGAAAGCCCCAAACCATGCACCAATAATTACAACTGCGGTTGCCAGCGCCATTTTTAATGACAGCGACCGCAGAAAGGCGAACTTGTGGCTTTCCATACAGAAACTGATCTTCATAGTCCCACTCAAGACTTTTACAGACAGAAACGTATTGTCAGAAATTCGTCAGCGAAATAATTAAAAATGGTGGAAATGCATATGCCAACTATACCTTGTCTATATATATATGTCCTGTTTTCGTTTTTGCAAGCGTAATCTTTGTCAGTTTGACAAAAGTTTTGTTTACTTCGTCATAAATTGTCATTTTTTACCGATAAAAAAGCCGGACGCATTATGCGTCCGGCTTTTGAGCGATTTCGGACAGGGATTTTTACGGACGGCTGTAAGCGCTGACGTTTCCGCCCAGGTCTTCTATGGAGTCGATGAGCAGCTGGACAACGTATTTGGTGTTGTGCGCCCATGCGCCGCTTTCTTTCTTTGCGAACTGGAAATTGAAGGCAGCTTTCATAACGGTTGCATTCCATGCCGTGAATTTGTTCGCGTTGGTGGCCTCGCCGGCATCTACCTGACCGTTGCCGTTGGTGTCCTTGAAGAAATACGGGTAGGTGTTTGCGTCGTAAATTATCGGAGATGTGAGTGTGTTGGTGCAGTAGGTCTGCATTTGCAGATACAGCGCTGTAATCAGACCTTCGACCTCGTCGGCCAGCGGTTCGGTGGTGTTGCCGTTGCCGTTGTAATCTCCGCTGCGATTCTTGCGGATGCTTTCAATGTCGTCGATGCTGGCTTCGTCGTGGCAGTCGAGGCAGCTTGAGTGCAGTTCAGGTTCGAAGCTGTGAGCCTCGCCTTCGATGGTGTGGCAGTATGCGCAGTTCGCCGAAGCGCTGCCTGTGCCGTGCGTGAATTTTGTCTGATAAGTCTTGCCGGTGTACTCGTAGCCAACGTGGGCGTCTGCGCCGTAGAGCATTGATCCGGCTGGAGCGTAATGCACATTCTTGAATCCGAAGGTTCCGGCTGTGATGGCTGCGTCAACCGAAGTTTTCGATTCGCGTCCGACATGACAGGTGAGACACAGGAAAGAGTTATCCGGGGCTTCGGCATTGTTGTTGACGGTCGTTCCGCTTGGGAATACTGCCGTCGCCAGATATTTGACCGGAGCTTCAACGCTGCGGTCACTGCCGATGCTGCTGTGGCAGTTTTCGCAGGTCAAACCCCAGGATACCGGCATTGAAACCGTCGGGTTGGTGCCGTTGGCCGCGTAATAATCGAGTCCGGCGCCGGAGTGACAGCGGGCGCAACTCGCCTGTACCGCACCGTCGGCATCCCAGTGACGCCAGGCTTCTGATGTCGGATCGAAATGTCCGCTGTCGTTGCGGCTCACGTCGAATTCAATAGGTGTTGACAGCACCGAGTTGATGTCTTCGATGGAATCGAAGAGCAGTTCGATGACGTACTTGGCATTGTGCGCGAATGCTCCGGGGTCTTTGAGCGAGTACTGGAAGTTATAGGTCGCCTTGACCAGTCGCGGAGTCCATTGCGCATACTTGTTTGCATTGGTTGTTTCACCTGCGTCAACCTGTCCGTTCATGTTGGTGTCTATGAACCAGTACGGATAAGCGGACTCACTATAAATGATGTAAGGTCCGATTGCTTCTGAGGCGTAAGCCTGGATGGCTTCGTAGAGTTTTTCGCGCAGACCTTCTATTTCATGGTAGATGCCTTCTTCTGTGTCGCCGTTGCCGTTGTAGTCGATGACCGAAGAGGCCATGCGGATTTCTTCGAGGTCTTCCTCTGTTGCAACTCCTTCGTGGCAATCTGCACAGGATTCAAGTTTGACGCTCTGATTATGGGTGTTGTGGCAGTCTGTGCACTGTGAAACGGAAGAAACATGTTCGAAAAAACCGTCGTATACTTTGCCGTCATATTCGTAACCTCCCATGGCGTCGGAACCGTAACGCGTTGCTCCGGCGGCCAGATAATGCACGTTTCTGAAACCGAGTCCGGTGTATACGACATCATCCTGAATCGGTTCGCCTGCCGGAACTTTCGAGGCGATATAGCTGTCCACGCTGACTTTAGATTCGCGGCCCTGGTGGCACTGCATGCAAAGATTGCTGCTGTTGCTGCCGCTGTCGATAACTTCTCCGCTTGGGAACATTACGCTTTCGGCGCTGTGCTGGGTGGAGAAATCGCCGTCGGCGACGTTGTCGTGACAGGTGATGCAGGCCATGGATGCGGCCTGCGGCTGTTCGAAGTTTACGCCGTGTTCGAGATAGAAGGGCAAGCCTTCTGCCGAGTGACATTTTGCACAGTTCGCTTCGACTGCGGCGCCGCTGTCCCAGTGACGCCATGCCTCAGCCGTGTTGTCGAAGTGACCGCTGTCATTGCGGGTGCCTTCAAGTGTAACCGGTGTGTCGAGAGCGGTGTTCAGGTCTCCGATGGAATCGAAGAGAACTTCTATGACGTATTTCGCGTTGTGTGCAAAAGCGCCTTTGTCTTTGAGCGCGTACTGATAGTTATAAGT
>JAKQSH010000327.1 GCA_029570245.1 Deltaproteobacteria bacterium
GTGGGTTTTGTTGGTGACAAGTGCGACATACGAACGGCGAAATAAAAGTGACCTATTACGATTCGACGCGCACCATTGAAAACCTGTACATCGCCGGAGATTTCAACAACTGGAAACTGACGGACAAAATGGAAAACGAAGGCAACGGCAGATTCAGTATCATACTCGATCTGGAGCCTGGAGATTACGCCTACAAATTTGTGGATTCGGACGCCGACAACTGGTTCCTTGACCCGGAAAATCCCTTCACGATTTACGACAACAACATCCGCAATTCGCGTCTGCGCGTGGACGATCCCCGCAATCCGCTGTTGCAGCTTTTCGACCAGCCGGAAGTAAACGGCAAATCAATATCCTTCCGCGTGGGCTTCATTCGCGGCACGGATGAAAACGAACTGAACGAATCCAGCGTTAAAATCAAACGCAACGGCGTCAACTACAGCGTTGACTTCGATGCGGAAAACCACATCTGGACCATCAGCGATACGGAGCTCGAAAACGGCAAATACTCTTATCTTTTCGAGGCCGCCGATTCCGCAGGCCGCAAAGCGCGCCGACTTTTCGTGCCGGTGTGGATAGAGGACCAGACCTTCGACTGGCGCGACGGAGTCATGTATTTCACGCTCACCGACCGCTTCCGCGACGGCGATCCGTCCAACAACTCGCCGGTTGCAGGCGTTGACTCCAGAGCCAACTGGCAGGGCGGCGATTTCGAAGGTCTGCTGCAGACGCTTGAGGACGATTACTTCGACGATCTGGGCGTCAACGTTCTGTGGGTTTCCTCAATAAGTCAGAACACAAAACACTCCGGCGCGGGCGTCAGCGACGGACGTCAATATTCGGGATATCACTCGTACTGGCCGATTTCCACCGGCTGGACGGAGGATAACCCACTTGACGGAGTGGAGCCCGTCGATCAGCATTTCGGCGACCTGGAGCTGTTCAAGCAGGTCGTTCAGGAAGCACACAGTCGCGGCATCCGTGTAATAGTGGACTTCGTGGTCAATCATCTGCACAACGAACACCCGTGGTGGGACGAACACAGAAATGACGGCTGGTTCTACAGTCCGAACAATCCTTACATCTGCGGCTGGGATCAGCCCATAACCTGCTGGTTCACGGGTTATCTGCCGGACCTCGATTACACGAATCTGGACCTTATGAATGCCATGACGGACCACGCCATCTGGCTTGTGCAGGAAACCAACATCGACGGCTTCCGCATGGATGCCGTCAAGCACATCATTCACGATCTTGGCTGGACGCTTCGGGCCCGTCTCAGCGAGGAAATCGACACCAACAAGGATGTGCGTTTCTATATGGTCGGCGAAACCTTCGTGGGCGAAGACGAAGCCGGGACGATCAAGGAATACATCAGCGAGAAAGAGCTTGACGGTCAGTTCGACTTCCCGGTTTACTGGAACACTAAAAATACCTTCCTCAACTGGAATCGCGACTTCAACACCACAGCCTCACGTCTGCAATCCAACGAGAATTTTTACAGCGACTTCGCCATTCTTTCCAATTTCATGGGCAACCACGACGTGACGCGCGCATTGTCGGAAGCCGCCGGAAACACCGGCTCGCCCTGGGACAACCCGCCGACCACGCCGACCAATGAGGAGCCGTACAAGCGCCTTCGCCTGGCCTGGAGTTTTCTGTACACCATTCACGGGATTCCGCTTATTTATTACGGCGACGAGTTCGGCATGCCCGGCTCCGGCGACCCGGACAATCGCCGCATGATGATCTTCGGAAATTCGCTCAACACGCAGCAGAAGGCTACGCTGGCGCACGTCAGGAAGCTCGGAGCGATCCGCAACGGCAACATCGCCCTGCGGCGCGGCGACCGCATCCAGATAACAAACGACGCCAATTTCTGGGCCTATGGTTTCAATTATGAAGGCAATAAAATTCTTGTCGTTCTCAACCGCAGCGATTCCGCAGCAAACCGCAGCGTCAACGTCTCTGCCCTTGGAATCAGTTCCGGCAACATGACGGAACTGCTGCGCGGCGGCAGCATCAGCGTGTCTGGCGGCTCGGTCAACGTCAGCGTACCGGCTAAGGATGCATCCATTTACAGACTCGACTAGGAGAGAAGATGCGACGCACAATGTTCATTCCGGCGCTTATGCTGTCAACAATGCTGTTTCTTGCGGCCTGCGGCGGCGATGGTGAAGAAAATTCCGGTCGGGGCTGCAAAGGTTATAAATGTCCGGAAAATTCCACCTGCGTCGAAATGGAAGGTTATCCGAACTGCATATGCAATGACGGCTACGTCGAAGACAACGGCAACGGATGCATACCCGAAGCCTGTGAAGATTATTGTCTGCACGGTTCGTGCTCGCTTGAAGACGGGCAGCCGGTATGCTCCTGTGAGGCTGCATATTCCGGCGTGCAGTGCAACCGGTGCGCCGACGGATACGTTGAGGAAGGCCTGATATGCGTTCCGGGTGAAGACCTTCCGCAGGCCTGCATCGGCTTTGCCTGCAATCAGGGCGCATGCGCGGTTGACGGGAACGGGCAGCCTTACTGTGTGTGCAATACCGGCTACGACGGCGATCACTGCGAAGAATGTGCTGAGCACTACACGCTGAAGGACGGTGCCTGTCTGCCTGAAGGCGTGGACGGCGACAGCGACGGAGATAATGGCGGAGACGCATGCAATCCCAATCCGTGCACGGAAGAACATCGCAGTGTATGTGTTGCTGACGGAGACAGTTATTCCTGCGACTGTGACGAAGGCTACATCGAAAACGGAGACGGCGTCTGCATCAAAGACGACAACCCGCTTGACCCCTGCGACCCAAACCCCTGTACGGAGCGTTATCGCGGCGAATGCGAAGCGGAAGACGAAGACACATATGCCTGTAATTGCAGTGTCGGTTTCGAAGAAGAAGACGGACTCTGTCTGCCCGTCTGCGATCCGGCGCAGGCTTCCGTCGCCATCTGCGATCTGGCGCACGAATCCGCCCCGTTCATGGTTTCGGCCAACGGACACGGCGCGGTCATATGGAACAAGGCAGACAGAAAGATGGATGTTTTTCTTGAGCACGTTTACCGCAACTGGGACGACGGACACTGGACACACGATGTTCTTTACGATACGTATTTCGGTGTACGCACTCCTTCCGGCAGTGTGTGGCTCGATACAATCGCGCCGTCATATGTGGGTTATCTGCACGAAAACGGCATAATTCACGTAATTCAGCACTACGACGGACTTAAGATCGACTCTTACTATTACGCCCCCTGGCAGCTTTCGCGCCCGGCTCTGCTTATGCTGGCCCAGGTCACCAATACCGGTGCAGCCCGCGAGATTTCGCTATTTACCATTCACAACTACCATCTCGGCAATC
>JAKQSH010000334.1 GCA_029570245.1 Deltaproteobacteria bacterium
GAGCTGGTCGGCAGCGCCGCTTTCAGTATAGAAAGCCTTACTTGGGGCAATGGGGCTTCTGCCGATTGTCTCAGCGGCTGTACGCTTAAGGGTACTCCGGGAGAGGTTCTTGTGGCAAATGTGCAGTTTGCACCCACGGAAGAAACCGGAGGCAGCCTTCAGTCTGCTGCTATTATTATAAAGCATGATGATAAGGATGCTGATAGAACCGGTGCGAACAGCGGTCTGGATTATCCAGAATTCAACATTTATCTAAAAGGTAACGGCGGCGATAACAATCCGCCATTTGCCGTTATACAGTCACCGCACGGCAGCGCCCCGGCTCAGCAGGGAACACATTATCGTACGGCCATGCTCGGCGAAACAATTGTTCTGAGCGGCACGGAAAGTCACGACGACGATAGCGGCGATCAGGTCAACGCTTATGCTTGGACTCTGGCTCAATCTTCCGGCTGCCATTTCACAGGAGACACCGATCTGGCTGTTGCCAGTCTTGTCTGTGATGTTCCCGGCGAATACACGGTGAATCTGGAAGTACTTGATCTCTTCGGTGTGCATTCGCTGCCGACACCTGATTCCAAGTTGACCATAAAAATAATGCAGGAGCCGGTAGCGGTTGCATTCGTGGCCGGTTCTGAGCTTACTGAAGTTACAATCGCAGTCGGCGGGGCTCTCCAACTGGACGGTAGCGATTCATACGATCAGGACGGCGGCGAAATTGTCGCTTATCGCTGGTTCATCGCCGACTGGCCGGTAGGCGATGCCGTTCCGTGGTATAGCACCCAGAAGCCGACGCACGAATTTATGGAAGAGGGCGAATACGCCGTTTACCTCGAAGTCGAAGACGACGATGGTCTGGTAAGTGAAAACGAGGCGATGATAAGAGTATCTGTCGTGCGTGACGACAAAATTCGTATAGAGCTGACCTGGACCAACTCCGGCGATATGGCGCTTCACTATCTGATGCCTGGAGGTTCAATCGGCGGAGAATTCGACTGCAATGCGGATAATGCGCAGCCTGACTGGACTGAAGAGGGTCACGGCACGCCGCAGTTTACGAAAAACAGCCAGAACCACGGTTTAGACCCGGAAGAAGTTGTTCACGAAAATCCTGGTGATGGTTCATATCGTGTTGTTGCGTACTATACGGATTCGACGACGTACTGTTATTGGACTCAGGTAAGCACTCACTACGAGAACGACTGTGACAAATGCGGGTGCAACAGCAGCAGCTTCGGCTGCTGGTGGTGCGATTCTCTGGATATATGCTGCAACGCCTGCGATGTTCTGGAGCCCAAGCAGGTATGCGAGGAGAATCCGGCTGGTGCGACCTTCAGAATTTACATAAACGACAGCCAATACCCGACTTACACTCTCAGCGGCAGCAGTTACTCTGTAGACCATAAAGGAGGCTACACCGATTTTACTCTGAATCGTATCGACGGAGTATATCAGCCTCTTGGAAACGAGTGAATTGAAGTTCAAAAAAGCGCCTTTCAAGGGCGCTTTTTTCATAATGGCAGCACAACGAAAATTTCGCAGATTTGATTTTCAATGGAAGCTTTTCGATCTCTCTGGCTGCCTTTGGGGAGGCGTTAATCGAACTCCGAAACGGCGGTCTAGGCAATCTTGTCTGATGCATCAAACGGGTTCGCTTCTTTGTTTGTGCTCATCTTTGACATTCTATCTTCCTTCTTGTTAACCCGCTTATTCAATGAAATAAAAAAAGAGCGATATTTCTTCGCTCTTTTTTTGTGCTCTCTTAATTTGCGACTTCGCTTTTTATTTATCTCCCCGCAGCGTTTATACGGGCTTCGGCGCGTTTCTTTGCCCAGTACATGTCAATATATTCCGGCTTCTGCAGGTTGAAATCAGCTCCTGCCTCTGTTATGGCCGCAGTGACTTTCTCAAGCTTGGCTCTGGCACGAGGCAGGTCGATCTGATCTGAGCGCTCGGCGGTATCGACAAGCAGCTTAACCTTATTGTCTGCGACTTCCAGTATGCCGCGTCCAACCGAAAAAACAGTTTTGCTGCCGCCTTCGCTTATTACCACAACACCAGGAACACTGCGAGACAGAAAATCTGAATGGCCAGGCAGAATGCCGACTTCGCCTTCATGGGCGGGAGCCAGAAGCTCACTGGCTTCTCCTTTGAATTTCTCGCCTTCGGGCGTCAGAATCGTAACGCTGAGTCTGTCAGCCATGAGTGCCGACCTCCTTTATTTGTTCTCCGCAGCCATTCTTTCGGCGTTTGCAACAACGTCGTCGATTGTGCCGGCCATATAAAATGCCTGCTCCGGCAGGCGGTCATGCTTGCCTTCGACGATTTCTCGGAAAGAACGGATGGTGTCTTCCAGTTTGACGTAACAGCCTTTGCGTCCGGTAAACTGTTCTGCCACATGGAAGGGCTGCGAGAGGAACTTCTGCAGACGGCGGGCGCGTCCGACTGTGATTTTGTCGTCTTCCGAAAGCTCATCCATACCAAGAATGGCGATGATGTCCTGCAGGTCTTTATATCGCTGCAATACCATCTGTACCTGACGGGCCACGCGATAATGTTCTTCTCCGATGATGCGCGGATCGAGAATGCGCGAGGTCGAGTCGAGCGGGTCTACCGCCGGATAAATACCGAGTTCTGCCTGTTGACGAGAAAGAACGGTTGTAGCGTCGAGATGCGCA
>JAKQSH010000357.1 GCA_029570245.1 Deltaproteobacteria bacterium
CGGCGGAATACCCTGGCGGTATATATTCTTTCGAGGCTTCGTTCTGCGAAGCTGACGGGATGCGTACTTTCTCGGTGAAAGATCAAAAATGCAACAACGCGCGCGATTGTGAATCGGATAATGTGCCTGAATATGACGGCAAAATTGACGACTGTCAGGCGTCGGTATTCGATTATGATGCGCAGAATCGCACCGGAGCTCAGAAAATGGATCGTTCATGCAATGGAGAAAATACCTACTGCAGAATCTTTGTCTGGGGTGAGAACGAACTGTGGGAGAAATACGGCGATGACGCCGATTGTGATGGAACAGCCGAATCGGGCTGCATGTGGAGGTTTTTTGACGGGCGCGGCAACATAATAAAATATGAAGAAAGTCAGGACTGTTCCGAAAACATCGACTCTTGTTCAAGTTTGGATTTTGAGTACGATAAGGACGGCAATCTTATCGAATATACACGCGACTATGAATGCGATGAAATAAAGGATGAATGCACTTCATATCGCTATGACGAACACGGAAAATTGACTGAGATCGGCCGGGATGACGGTTGCGACGGCAACCCCGATCTGACCTGTTACGATCGGGATTATACCTCGGATGGCTATGTAAGCAGAGAATGCGCTAATAGCGGTTGCGATGCGACAAGCATGTATTGCGATACAATGGAATACGACGATTCCGGTAATGTTCTTTTCGAAAAAGAATGCTCCTCTTTAATGGGCGGCAGCGAATGCTCCTGCTATAATTATCGCTATGATGGAAAATCAAACTTGATAAGCGAAGAGCTTGACGAAAATTGCGATGGCGTTGCAGACTGGTCCTGCAAAAAGTGGGAATACGACGAGCAGGGCAGGTTGACTGGGCAGCAGTTCGATTACAATTGCGACGGTGTTGATGACGCGGACTGTTTAAGTATTGTATATGACAATAAGGGCAGAGAATTAAAGCGGAAGTTCGATGACGACTGCGTCGGGCAATCGAGCGTCTGCTATTTCACAGACTACGACGATTCAGGCAACAAAATTTCATATATCGTAAACGCAAAATGCGACGGCAAGGCCGAATTCTGCCGCGCCTGGACATTCGATGAGCAGAACCGCCGCAGCGGAGAAACTTTCGATGCCTTGTGCGACGGCGTAATCGACTATTGTTTTGTATGGACGCATGCGGAAGGCGGACGTGAACACGAAAAATTCGATTACATGTGTGACGGCGCGCCGGAAATATGCATAATCGGCACTCAAGACGGCTTCGGAAGTGTATTTTCAGACTATGACCTCAATTGCGACGGCGTGGCCGATCAGAAGCAAAAGGCTTCAGGTTTTTGATGGAGTTGTAAAATGATTGAAGGACGCAACATTATACTGCGCGCCATGCGCGCCGGAGATATAGAGCCTGTCTGTCGTTTAACCGAACACGTGCTCGAATCGGGCGAATACTGGCCGCTGCGCATGGTCAGCGAATTGCAGATGCGTAAGAAATTCGAAGAAAACGGCATGCTCGGAGATGACGAAAGCATGCTGCTTATTACGGACAAAGCCGGAAACATTCTAGGCAACATAGGTTTCTTCAAGTTCATGCATTACGCCGAAGGTTACGAAATCGGCTATCGAATTTACGCACCGCAGGAACGCGGCAAAGGTTACATGACCGAAGCTCTGCGGATTTTTTCGGCGTGGCTTTTCGAACTCAAGCCGCTGCCGCGCCTGCAGGTCAACGTGCTCGAAGGCAACGACGCCAGCGCGCGGGTGGCCGAGAAGGCCGGATATTCCTACGAAGGGACTCTGCGCAGACTGGTATTCTCTCATGGTCGCTATCACAACCTGCGCATGTATTCGCTGCTGCGCGAAGAATGCCCGACGCTGTCCGAAGCAATATCGAACGGCAACGTCTGAAGGTCAGAATACCGCCCCGTAACGGGCTGTTGTAAAACAGACTTATTGCCAATTACGCTTGCCAATTCTCATGTGTTGACATTTACACACAATAAATTGCATTTCCGTCTAACCAGAAGGTAATGCCGTTTGACATGCACAGGTTGAGCATTACATAATCATAATGCCTCATTCGGTTCTATCTGAGTCTGAGAAAATGTTCCGCCATAGCGGGCGCTCATGCGGTTTTCAAAGGAGAACGGCCATGAAGAAATTCCTGCCATCGCTCATACTGTCGTTTCTCGTACTGCTGTCTCTCAGTGCCTGCCTTTCCGATTCTGATGAGGGGCTTATCGGCGGCGATGGCGTGGATGTGCCCGAACAGGAATCCGAGTTGGACGCGGGTGCAGGCGACGGAGATATGCTCGGTGATGAAGACGGCGATTCCTTTGAGCACGAATCCGAACTGGAGCCGGAAAATTCCGACGACGACACCGAAGCTGGTTTCGAAGTGGAACCCGATTCGGAACCGGAGGCCGAAGCGGATGTCGTATCGGAACTGGATATGGAAAGCGACATCCTTGATCAGGAATGGAACTGCGCCGAAGAAGATTCCGATTCGGAATGGGAAGGCTATATTCCGTCGGGGCTGCAACTTTCACCGGATTATATCGAGGCTCTGGTGGAAGAAGATTCGTCGCACGTCGTCAGGCCGACTTATAAGCTTACCAACTATACCGGACGGGATATCGACATCCTGCGCGTTGTGGTGCTTGAAAATTCGGACGACATAGTCGATTTCGCACAGATGCCGGATTTTCCCGCGACCATTCCCGACAACGGCACGCTTGAATTCGAAGTCGGAATAAGGCGATCTGGCGCGCTGCGGACTATGCCTGGATGCCGTGGGGCGCCACACGCATAAGCTGGGCGCATTGATGCGCCGGTCTGGTCAGACCGCCAGGTCTTCCACGCGGGCTTCAAGTGCGTCGCGCAGATCGGTCGGTCTCATAAATGCGATACATCCCCGGCGACCGCCGTTGACGCCGACTTTTTCGAAATCGAGCAGGCTTTTGTGCAACCAGACTTTCATTCTTTTCGCCGTTCCGAATGGGCTGATTCCGCCCACCAGATAGCCGGTCTGTTTTTCGGCTTCCTCCTGGGTAGCCATGCGGGCCGACTTGACAGCGGCGGCGCGCGCCAGATTTTTAAGCGACAGTTCAATATGCCCCGGCATGCAGCACAGCACGAAGCTGTTGTCCGACAGCGCCACCACCAGCGTTTTTATCATGGCCTCAAGCGGCCAGTTCAGCGCCTCGGCGGCGAACTCGGCGCCTTTGATCTTTAAATCATACTCACGAATTTCGAAGGGTATTTTCTTCTGTTTCAAAAAGCGCATGGCGGCTGTGACCGACATTTTTTTCTCCATTTTCCCGCCGTTACGGCGCACATCGTGCACCGTCGATGTGTTTTTGCCGGATATGATAACTCTGCCTGAATGCATTGTACAGTCATTCTCGCCGCCATGTGGTGTGACGTTTTTCTGCCGGAACTCCGGCAGCCTTGACACCTGCTGGCCCGCATGTTATTGAAAGCAAGATAATTTTCCTGTTTCAACGAACGAAAAGGACAGGCAAGTGTTTCGCAGAACAGCAGCAATTCTGACAGTCTTTCTTATCTTCGCGGCGGCGGGCGCGTTGCTTGAAAGCGCCGATCGCGGCGAAGTGGGCGCGGACAACTGCGGCGTATGCCATCAGGCTCAATATCAGGCCTGGGTGAACGACCCGCATTCCAAGGCATTCTCGATACTTACTCCAGAACAGCGCAAAGACCCCAGGTGCCTGCGCTGTCATACCATGTCGGGTGCGGAAGGTCTGCAGGGTGTGCAGTGCGAAATCTGTCACGGCAGCGGAAAATATTATTCGCGCGATTATATAATGAAAGACGTAAAACTGGCCGAAGCCGTCGGCTTGAAACCCCGCAACCTGTCGGAATGCGTCAACTGTCATACCGACGAAGCGCCATGCGTCAGGCCGTTCAATGCCGAAGAAGCCTGGCAGAGGCTTAAGCATTCTAAAACCGGCGGCGCGCACTGAAATTCCGCCGGATTGCAGATACCCTGAAATCGGATTTCATATGAAAATTAAAACCGTTGAATTCATAAAAGGCGTTACCAGCTTCAACGCGCTTCCAAGCGGAATGCAGCCGGAAATCGCTTTCGCCGGACGTTCGAATGTCGGCAAATCTTCCATGCTGAACTCTCTTCTGGGGCGACAGAAAATTGCCAAAGTATCCAAAACTCCGGGGCGCACGCGCGAAATCAATTTCTTTTCCATCAACGAATGCGCACGCTTTGTAGACCTGCCGGGGTACGGATTCGCCAAAGCCGCCGGAGCCACGCGGGCCCTGTGGGCGCCGCTGATTCTGCGTTATCTGTCCGAGCGCGAACAGCTGCGCGCAGTTGTGCTCATACTGGATGTGCGCCGCACTCCCAACGACGAAGACCTGGCGCTGGTGGACCTGTTGCGCGAATACGGCGTAAACATTATTCCGGTTGCCGGAAAAAGCGACAAGCTTCCGCTGCAGCAGCGCCAGAAACAGATAAATATTATCGCCGACACTCTGCATCTCATGCCACACGACATTCTTCAGTTTTCGGCTCTGAGCGGAGCGGGGCGCGACAAATTGTGGCAGGTTATCGACATGTTCATTAAATCCGACCCAGGGGCCTGATGAAAGCGATCTGTACTGCAGTTGTCCTGATGCTGCTGTTCTGCGGCGAGGTTGCAGCCGGAACCGGGCAGGTTCTGCTGGATGAAGTGGTGGCTTCGGTCAACGACATGGCCATCACCCGCAGCCAGGTTGAGCAGGAGGCGCGCTTTATTCTGGTGCAGGAAGGCTATCACTGGAGCGGCCCGCTGAACGCTTCGCTGCTTGAAAAAGTTCTCAGTCGTTATATCGCCAAAACTCTTATATACGACGAGCTTGAAAAGCGCTCGAAACGCGGCGGGGGCGATATGCCGGCCCTCGAACCTTCGGAAGAACTGACGGAACTGCTGACCGGGTTCCGCTCGAAGTTCAAATCTGACGAACATTACCGTCTGTTTCTGAAACTTGCGCAGATGTCTGAAGAAAGTCTGGCGGCGCACATATGGAAAAATCACCGCATCGAACAGTACATGCAGCGCCGCATGGAAACTCTGGCGCGACCGACTCAGGCCGAAGTGGATGCCGAAATGAAGAAGCGCCTGCAGCACACAACTCTGGCCGAAAACGAGAAGCCGCAACTGCGTGATGTGGTGGTGCGTGAACTGTCGGCCCGCAAATATAAAAGCGCTCTCGAAAAATGGGTGGATGAACTGCGCGGGCGGGCGCGTGTTCTTCAGGCCGTGCATTTCGAGCGCGAAGCGGCGAAAGGCAGTGAAGCGAAGTGAAAGCTGACGAAGCTGAAGACAGACGCAGAATTCCCGAAGGTCTGACTTATCGCCCGATGACGATGGACGATCTTTACGACGTTCTCGAAATCGAGCGTCTTTCGTTTTCGCTGCCGTGGACGCCCGACATGTTCATCGTCGAATTCGGCAACGACAATTCCTGCCGGCGAGTCATCGTCGATGACAGCGACGGCTCGGTTCTGGCTTACATGATATACTGGACCGTGCTGGACGAAGCTCATCTCATGTCCATCGCCGTTCATCCTGACCGGCGCGGTCAGGGGCTGGGTGCGCTGCTTATCGAAAATCTCATCGCCGAAGGCCGCGAGGCTGGCATAACGATTTTCAGCCTTGAAGTCAACGTGCGCAACTCGGTCGCCATTGCGATGTATGAGCGCTTCGGGTTCAGGGGTTTCGGTCTGCGGAAGAAATATTACGAGGATACGGGCGACGACGCCCTTTTGATGGAGTTGAAAATATCGTGAGTGAAAAAGCCGTCTGCAGAATAATCGAACGCGAATGGATAGCGCCGGATCATTACATCCTGCGCCTTGAAGACAGACTGTCGGAAAAATCGCTGCCGGGCCAGTTTGTTATGATTTCGCCGCGCACGCCGACCGAACCTTTCTTCAAGCGGCCTTATTCCATTTTCCGTCGCGCCGGCGGCGAGCTGCAGTTGCTCATAAAAGTTGTCGGGCGCGGATCGAAACAGACTTCAGCAATGCCGGTCGGTTCCGAAATCGAAGTGGTCGGTCCGCTGGGAAATCATTTCGGTCTGGATGCCCGCGAGCGTCTGGCGCTGCTGGTCGGCGGCGGAATCGGCATGGCTCCGCTGTACGAACTGGCGGAAACGCTGAGCGGAAAAAGTGTGCGGGTGGCGGTGCTGCTGGGCGCACGCACCTGCGGGCTGCTGCTCATTCAGAATGATTTCAGGAAGCTGGGCGTGGAAGTTCATTGCGCCACCGACGACGGCAGCGAGGGC
>JAKQSH010000368.1 GCA_029570245.1 Deltaproteobacteria bacterium
GGAGTTCCCGCTGATCGGATTCTGCATATCGGGGACGACAGAGTTTCGGATTTCGAAATGCCGAAAAAAGCCGGTCTTGACGCCTGGTTTTATCTGCGCTGCAAGAAAGCTGATGCAGCGTTTTCCGCGCGTTTCAACAATGGGTTGCAGCCTGTTAAGCATGATACTCCGGCTATGGCGGTATATAATGGTTTGCGTGTAAAAAAGCTGTTCACCGGGCGTCCGCTGGATGAGTCTTCCATGAAAGCGGATTTCTGGTATCGCCTGGGTTATGGCAAACTTGGTTTCGTTTTTCTTGGCTTTGCCTGCTGGCTGGAAGAGCAGTTGCGTCGCGAGTCTTTTGACAGAGTATATTTTCTTTCCCGCGACGGATTTTTCATCAGGCAGGTCTACGATATAGTTTCGGCAGTCGGAAAAGATGCTCTGCCTTCTTCATCCTATCTGTATGTATCCAGACGATCTCTGGCTTTTGCTTTACAGAACGAGGACAATACGGAACGTCTCGATCTTTTCTGCGGAGGAAGCGAAGTTCTGCCTGTTTCCGCATACCTGCGCCGCCTTGGACTTGATGCGGCTGATTACTCCGGTCAAATAAGGAAAGCCGGTTTCAGCGGAGCCGATCAATTGGTAACTCCAGGACGCGATGACGAGCGCCTTAAGAAGTTGATTTCGTCTTTTTCCGGCGAAAGTGCGGACATTGCTGCGGAGCAGAAAAAACTTCTGCTGCGTTATCTTGAGCAGGAAGGATTGATGGCCTGCAGGAAAGCCGCTGTCGTCGATATCGGCTGGCAGGGCAGCATGCAGAAATCTCTTGAGAAAGCGCTGGCGGAAAGTGGCTCGAAAACGCGTATTAAGGGATTTTATCTTGGCACTTTCGCCGATGCCCGCAGGCTCGGACACGACGGAAGCAGCATGATGGGTTGGCTCTGTGATTTCTCTTATCCGCAGCACATAAGAAAAACACTGCTGCGCTGTATTCCTCTGCTGGAGTTCCTGCATTCCGCCCCGCACGGCAGCGTATTGAAATATAAGGATGTTTCAGGGGTTGTAGAACCGGTTTTGGCCGGGAATGTCATTAACAGTCAACTCGAACAGGCCGCCGAAATACAGCGTGGCGCACTGGACTTTGTGCGTGACTGGCTTGAAGCGACTTCCGGTATCGAATGGATGAAACCGACGCGTGACGAAGCGTTTTCCATCCTTTCCCAGATACTTGACAAGCCGGATCGCCTTGAACTGAAATTTCTGGGTGATTTGAAGCATGTGGATTCTTTTGACGGTACGGCGGATGCCCGTTATCTGGCGAAGCCGCCGGGCTGGCCATGGCTGCTGAACGTAAAGAGGCTGCGTCGGGAATATCTGAAGAGCCACTGGAAAAAAGCTTTTGTAATGCGTCTGTTGAATGAATCGCTCTGTCTGCCTGTTGCTCTGCGGCGCAGAATAAAAAGTTGGAGTCGTTGAAGGTGTCGGAAGCGAGCAGTATCAATATTAACGAAAACAAACCGGCTTTGGCCGATAAGTGGCTGACTCTGCACGCTTTTTCCGGCACCTTCAGGCTGCTGACGCAACTCCTCGCAATGATGGTGTTGGTGCCGATAATCATTCATTACGAAGGGCAGGAGCGTTACGGCATCTGGACGCTCTCGATGGCTATCGGGGCGCTTCTGGCGTTTCTTGAACTGGGACTGGTGCAGGCCACAAATCGCTTTTTGTCTTCTGTCGATTATCGCAGCCGCCCGCAGGAACTGGCGGACATGGCCTGTACGACATTCTGGCTGAATATTCTGTCCGGTATTTTCGTGCTTGTGGTAGGCTTGCCATTTTCGGAAGAAATCGCCCGGCTGTTTGAAGTTCCTGAAAAAGTGCGTAGTGAAGCCGGTCTGGTTATTGCGATTATGATCTGGCGTCTGGCGCTTTCAATTCCTCTGCGTAACTTCCAGACTGCTCTGATTTCACAGCGTCTTATGGTGCGTGCGCATCTGGCGCAGGGCGTTTCCAATCTGCTGTATTTCGCCGGCGGCGTTTATGCTCTATACATCGGAAGCGGGATTGAAGGGCTTTCGATGGTGTATCTGGTCACAATGATTGTTGAACATTCCGCATATATGATAATGAGCCGTCGGGTGCTGCCGCTGAATGTTTACCTGCCGTGGAAATTCAGAGCCGGGTTGGTTAAGCGGATACTGGAATTCTCCATGTTCGCCTGGCTGGGGCAACTTGTTTCGGTGATTTATCTCAGAGCTGGAGTGCTGTTTGTACAACTTACCTGCGGACTGGTTGCGACGGGTGCGTTCGGCCTGGCGAACCGTCTTACTTCCATAAGTTCCGAACTGGCTACACAGGTCATTTTTGCCGGAGGTCCTAAAATCGCGAAGCTGGCCGCCTCAGGTGACGAAGGCATGCGCGAAGCCGGCTATCTGTCACTGGTGCTGGCGCGGCGCTCTGTTCTGTTGTCGGGGCCGCTGGCGGCCATCGCCTGCGGGTTGGGCTATCCGTTCCTGGTTGGCTGGGTCGGCGATGAAATGGCCGACATGGCTTATCTGCCTCTTGTTATTATGGCTTTTACGATTGCACTGGCTTCACCGTCCGCCACTGCCGGCAACGCACTGAGCCTCATGGGCGATCATCGCTGGACAAACCTTGCTACAACTGCGCTGGTTTTATTCTATGTGCCACTCACTTATATGGGCGGCGAGTTTCTGGGAATGGTCGGTGTGGCGCTTTCGGGGCTGGTTGTTAACGTCATTGTCGGTACGCCGCCTTTTTTGTACAGAATTTCGCGTCTGTGCGGATTGCCGCTTGCCATGTGGTGGCGAGAAGTCTATAAAGCGCATGTTTTGCCTTTTGGAGCTACGCTGTTTATTTCCGGTCTGTTTTATCTGTTGACTGTCGAATTCGTACCGCGCGGGCGTTACTGGATGCTTGCTTCTGCCTGTGGCGGGACTCTTCTTGGAATTATGTATATTCTTACGTATTTCAGATTCACCGCCCCTCCAAACGAAAGGGCGGTTCTGGATAAATTTGTGAGTAAGATTTTTGGTGCGGAAAGAGGCGGCAAATAAATGCGGCGTTGCAGAATAAGCACTCTTAAAAACGAATCCGCCTGGCTGGCGGTGGAAAAGCAACTGAGAGACTTCGAAGCTTTCTGCTCGCCGGACTGTTATATGAACTGGAATTATCAGTTTTCAATATGGAAGGCTCTTTATCGCGGAAAAACCGCGTATCTTATCGAATTTTTCGATGGCGGTCTGTGTGTCGGAGCGGCGTTTCTGCTCGAAGATTCACAGCGCCGCAAGGGTTTGAATTTCCGCATTCTGCGCAGCATGGATTTCGCAGTAATGCAAATGCCGCCGCTTATGATGCGGCGCGGCTTCGAAGATGCGGCGCTTAAAGCATTTTCAGCCTCGCGATTCGCCATTGCGCGCAAATGCGGGGCCGATCTTGTCGCTTTGTATAAAATCGAAAAGACAAGCGGTGAAAAATTGCTAAGCGCCCTGAAAACCTTCGGACTGGCAGGACGCTCGAAAGTCTTCAATACAAATTACCAGGTTGAGACATACGAAGGCATTGAAGCCTATATACAATCGAAAACCCGTAAAACGGTATATAATATCCGCCGTGCCGCAAGGCAGCTGTCTGAAACTCTTGGGGTTGAACCTCAGCTGCTGCGCCTTCGCGGCGATGTTTTCGGGCAGGAGGAATTCCGCGAAAAGTGGAAGCTCTTTCAGGCTATTCGTTCCAGATCATGGCAGATGGAAGATGCCGGAGAACGAGGGTCAGAATACTCAAGGATGATTGAAAATTTCTTCTCTGATGTTCTGTCCGAATGGAGCCGGAAAGGCTGGCTTGATCTGGCTCTGCTTATGGCAGGAGAGCGCGTTCTGGCCGGGCAGGTGAATGCCATAATTGGCGATGAGCAGTGGGTCATACTAATGGCCTTCGATCAGGAACTTAGAAATTTTTCGCCCGGACGCGTTCTGTTTTATTATCAGTTGCAGGATGCCTGGAGTCGTGGTGACCGTAGAATCATAATGGGTGGTGCATCGGAAACAGGCAAAAGCATCTGGTCCAACCGCGAAGACGATACGTTGACGATTGAATTTCCTCTGTATTCGGTTAAGGGTGTTCTGTGGTCGCTGTCGGATGCGCCGCAGAAAATAAGAAACGGAATGCAAAAATACCTGCGGAGGGACGGTGTCGGCAAATAAAAACAAATATAGTCTGCATGCCGAAAAGTTGCTGAATGACGCCGACTGGCGCAACTCCGGAAGGGTTTTCGACAGGATAGAAAAGGCTGCGGAGCAGAATCCATGGACTACCTGGCGACATTTTGATCTTGTGCGCCGGATGGTCTATCCTAATTCGCCCTACTGGTTTGTTGTTATCACGGAGAATGGTCTGCCGATAGCTGCGACCGTGTATCGTGAAGAAATCAGCCGCCGCAGCGGCTTGCCGTTTAAAACTTTGCGCAGCCTGGACTGGGGCGCCGCCTGCATGCCTGCCATAATTTCGAAGCTGGAATACAAAAACAGCATGCCCGGTATATTCGTCGGCCTGCTTGGAGAACTGCATCGCCGTACCGGTGCGCAACTGCTGTGCCTGTCTCAGATTTCATCGGCTTATTGCGACGGGCTTATTAATTATCTTGATTCCGTAAATCTTGCTCACAAGCGAGTCGAAATTACGCGCAATCAGATAATTGACCTTAAAACGCTGTCAAACGATTCTTCGTTGAACAAAAAAATCCGCAATCTGCGTCGCAACGACAAAAACATACTGGAAGAGACAGGGCTTGAGACACGTTTCGTCCGCCTGCGCGGAGATGTCTGGGACGAAATTCAGAAAAGCGGTTTATGGGAGCAGTATTTGAGGCTCTGGCGCAAGTCGTGGCAGAGTTCATACCATGACCGTTCTAATGAACATGGCGCGGTGCAGGGTCTTAACTATATTACCGAATCGCTGCCTGAGTGGAGCCGGCGCGGCTGGATAGACTTATGCATGTATATGCTGGGCGACAAGGCGCTTTCGAGTTACCTCAATCTGCATGTTGACGGCAGACTGTGGCTGCTTACGACGTATTACGACGATGAGTTTTCACGACACAGCGCAGGTTCAAGCGTTCTGCTCAACAGCATTCTTGACAGTCGCGAGCGTGGCGACAGATATGTGAATTTCGGCGGTGAAGCGATTGAATGGAAAAAACGCTGGACCAATCTTGAAGAACCGGTGTACAGGCTTGAACTCGGCCTTGGCGGAGCACTGGGCCTGGCATGGAAAATTCAGCAGCTGCGCAGGAGCAATTGCGAGAGAATCGAAGAAGAACGTCTGCACAAAATTCAGAGCCGCAAGGATTATGAGCGGATGCTGGTCGGACAGGGCACAAGCGATGCACCGGAGAAAAAAACACAGTGCCTGAGTGAGATTCGCGCGACCCAACTGGATTGCGAGGAAAAATGGCTGTCGGTAAAAGAGCGTGTCGAAAAACTTGAGAAAAAGGCCGCCGTTAATCCCTGGTCTTCCTGGGCGCACTACCACGAACTGTGGCAGGTTTTTTTCAGGGAACGCCGGGTCTGGTTTCTGGAGTTTCCTGTTAAGGACTGCGAAAGTTCCGATATTGCAGCGGCTGCTTTTTTTATGGAAGAACAGGAGCAGCGCGGGCCGTTTGTCATAAAAAAACTGCGCAGTATGGATCAGATGGCCATGCGGATTCCTCCTCTGATAATAGCTGCCGGAATGGAAGAAAAGACGGCCTGCACCTTTTCACTTTCGTTGCGGAAGATTGCACGGCTTACCGGCTGCGATTATCTGGCGCTTTACCGGCAGGACGCTGCAGGAATCGAAAACCTCTGCCGTGCCTTGAAGCTGGAAGGTGCAATATTTGAAAGGCGTGTCTTTACTTACGATCAGATTGTAAGCATGCCTGAAAATTTCGAAGACTACCATAATTCGCTCAACAGCCTTATTCTGGGCAACATCGACAAAAAATACCTGCGAAAAATACGGCGGGATTTTCCGGATTCGTTCGAGATCGAATTCAGGCGTTTCAGTCCGGCCAACATCGCCCGTCTGGGGCCGATGTGGGCAGAATTCGACGAACTGCGGCGCAGATCGTGGCAGTACGAAAACACCGAGTCTAAAGGTCTGGCCGATACAAACGCCGTTTCGGAATATTTCACAAGGGCTGCTGTTGTGTGGGCCGAGCGTGGCATGCTTGACCTATGTCTGATGCGTCTTGGTGGAAAATGCACCGCCGGATTGCTGGCACTGTCTACACCCAATAAATATTACGGTCTTCTGACCGCTTATGACAGGGAATACAAGCTTTACGGCTGCGGGCTGATGGCTCTGCACGAGTTGCTGAAGCAGGCGCATGCTCGCGGAGACAGGAACTTAACGATGGGAGGGGAAGGTTCAAGCTGGAAGGCCGACTGGGCTCCGGGTACAGAACCGGTTTATCAGCTGGAGCTGAGTCTGGGGAGTATTAAGGGCGATTTGCGCGGACTCCTGAAAAAACTTAGAAAAAGCTCCTCCGACGATCCGGTCAGATAATCATTTTCCCAGTAAAGATACTCCAAGCGCAAGCAGGCTGATGTCGTCGTTCTGTTCCGTCTCCTTACGGAATTCCATGAGAGAGTTTATCAGAATCTTTACGTTTTCTTCCGTCTGACGCTTATGCCCTTTTGACAATACGTTAATCATTCTATGAACTCCGAATTGTTCTTCCCGGTTGTTTTCGGCATCTGCAAGTCCATCTGAATAAACGAAAATCTGGTCGCCGTGTTTCAATTGGACCAGACCTTCGGTATATTCGATATTTTCCAGCAGTCCGATGGGCGGGTTGTCGTTTTCGAGAAAATTAACTCCGTCGCCGCTGAGCAGAATCGGGCGCGGGTGTCCGGCTCGTACCCAGCGCAGCGTCATATCTGAGCTGTTGATTATTCCATACAGAAGCGTGAAATATTTGTCCTCGTCAGCGTCGCTTACCAGAAACCTCCGGTTGAGTTCCGCCGCCAGTTCCGACGGAGACAGCAGGCATTCTTCTCCGTTGTCTTTGCGGTTTTTCAGAATTCCGCCGTGAATAATTGAAGGTCGCATCAGGTGACTCAGAGTGGCTGTCAGCAGTGCCGCCGAAAGACCGTGTCCGGCTACGTCTATCATATAAAAGCCAGTATTGACTTTATCCAGTTTCAGAACGTTGAAGAAATCTCCGCCGACATATACCCAAGGCTTGAAATACCAGTTGAGGCTTACATTGTTTATGCGCAGATTCTGCTCCGGCAACATGTTTTCGAGTGTTGCAGCCGCCTTCTTGAGCTCTGTTTTCATGCGTCTGTTGGACGCCGCAAGATTGCGTTCCAGTTCAACGATTCTCGCGCCGGCCTTAAGACGTGCTTTGAGTTCCGAGGGTTCGAATGGCTTTTCGATGTAATCGTCAGCGCCTTTTTCAAGGCCGTGAGGCAGATATTCTTTGCTGTCAAGCGATGTCAACAGAATTACGTAGGCGTAGTGGCCTTTTCTGAAAGTGCGAATATTTCTGACCAGTTGCGCCCCGTCCATGCGAGGCATCATCCAGTCTGTGATTACGATATCGAAATCCTCCAGCTGGAAAAGCTCCCAGGCGTCTTCTCCGTCGCAGGCCGATTTACACTCGTAACCCCATTTGGGCAGCGACAGTTCAAGCATTCGTCTGGTAATGTTGTCGTCTTCGGCCAGCAGAACTTTCATTTATGGTAAAAAAACCTCCAACTTGAACATCTAAAAAATTCTATTTAAGATAGATATTCCTCGATTTTTGCGTTCTTTATTGTATAATATGCATTAATTTAATGCAAATAAATTAAAATTAAGCATAATACGCGCAAATTTTTGATGATTGAAAAAACTGTTGTGCAGAGTAAAATCAGAACGGCAGAGAGCATAAAAGGAGAAAAAAACATAAAAGCCACAATCGTTATCAGGTCCATGAACGACGGTCCCGAACTGGTGCGGCGCTGTCTGGTGGCGGTGCGCAGTCAGGAAGGCGTGGACTTCGACATTCTGCATATTGATTCCGGCTCCCGTGACGGTACGTTGGAAGTGATTCGTGAGTTGGGCGGCACTCTGTATCATATTCGTCCTTGTGAGTACATTCCCGGAAGAGTGCTCAATTTTGCTATGGAACTCTGCTCGAATGAGCTGGTGGTGTTTCTTAACGCAGACGCGGTTCCGGTCGGACGCAGCTGGCTGTCTGAACTTATAAAGCCTCTGTTGAATTCCGAAAGTGTCGCCGCAACTTTTTCGCGTCAGATTGCGCGCGAGGACGCGCAGCCTCTGTTTGTGAAAGACAACGAAAGGGCTTTTGGAGACGGTAGAGAACATTCGGGCTGGCGTCACTTTTTTTCAATGGTGTCCAGCGCCGTGAAGCGGAGTTACTGGCGCACCTGTCGTTTCAGTGACAGTCTGCGCTATTCGGAAGACATCGACTGGACCTACAGAATGCGCCTGTCCGGTGCGCAGATTGTCTATGTTCCGCAATCGGCAGTGGTGCATTCTCACAATTACTCTCTTAAACAGAGCTATCGCCGCCATTTCGGCGAAGGTGTCGCGGATGCGCACATTTACAGAACTGATGTTTTCGATGCATCATTTGTGCGCCAGGTGCTTCTTTCGGGCCTGCGCGAAAACCTGCGTGATTTCCGCATTGCAATTGCCGAAAAGAACCCTGCGGTAATAACCATGTCTCCGCTGCTGCGTACCGCTCAGCGTCTTGGGCATTATTCCGGCCTTAAGCAGGGATTGAAGTCGTTGACTGAGTTTACATCAATTCCGGCCCCGGATATTTCGGTGCCTACGCGCGGTCGCTTTACCGCAGATGAGGAGCCGGAGCTTGAAGCTCGAATTGATTCCGATCTGGAACACATTAAAGCCGGCATTCTTCAACTCCCGCACGCTCCGCTGGCGCTGGTGCTGGGCGGCGGATACGGCAGGCGCGAAGGCGGAGTTCTGGAACGAGAAGGGCGTAAGGCGCCATATAACGATTATGATCTGTACGCCGTATATGACAGCCGATTTCCATATATAGGCGGTGGAATTCGAGGCGCTCTGCATGACACTGCGTATCGCCTGGGAAAAGAGCTTGGAATTGATGTCGATATCGCGCCTGTCAGTCTCGCCAGGCTGCGCAAAGCTCCACGGCGCATCGAATGGTACGAGCTGCGGCGCGGGCACTCGGTTCTGTTCGGTCCCGCTCGCCTGCTGGATGAAATGCCGGAAATGTCCGGCTCCGATATTCCATACGACGAGGGCGAACGGCTGCTTATGAATCGTTCCGTCGGGCTGATTCTGGCGCGGCGAAGGCTCTCTGCACTTGAAAAATTGAGCGATGTGTCTGCCTTCGAAGATGTGGATTTCATTACGCGCAACATTTACAAGGCGGCGCTGGCTGCCGGTGATCTGGTGTTGCTGAGGCATGGACTTTATCATTACAGCTATAGAGAAAGAGCCTCCCGCATGTCTGCACTGACGGGCGGACCGCTTGAACTTGAACATATAAAAAGAATGTATGCTTCAGCCGTGCGATTCAGGGCCAGGCCGTTCTTCGACTGTGGTGACAGCGCAGCTCTGCGTGAATTATGGCTGGAGGGTCGCGCTGTTCTTGAGTCTGCCGCGCGCTGGTTTGTACATTCCATACGTGGCAGCGCCGACTGGCTGGGCTACGGCAGGCGGATTCTCGATGCTTCTACTGGGTCTTCGTTTATTAACCGTATGAAAACCGCCAGAGTATTAGGTTTTGCTGCAGCCTCCGATGGAAACGCCTCAACGCACCCGCAGATGCGCATACGAGCTTCTGTTCCGGTGCTTCTGTTCGGGCCGGAATGCGATGGCAGCAAAAAGTCGGCGCCGTTGCTGGACATGCTGTCGAAAGCGCTGTTGATGCCGCAATGCTCTTCTGAGCGGGCTGCCGACATTGAAGCTTTTCTGCTTGCGGCGGAAACCCGTATGCTGGATATCTGGCGGGAGGTGAACTGATTATGCCGACATACGACAAACTTTCGCTGTTCATTTTCATCGACGCTTTCGGCTGGGACATATTGAACGGTGTGAATTTTTTCGAGAGCGAACTGCCGCATCGCCGCAGGCTGCGCTCTGTTCTCGGATATTCAAGCACGGCTGTGCCGTCCATTCTCACCGGGCGCTATCCGGCTGAGCACGGCCACTTCTCCTTTTACTATTACGATCCGGTGAACTCGCCCTTCAAATGGCTGAAGCCTCTGCGCCTCACGCCGGATTTTCTTGCGTCCCGCGCCAGAGTGCGCAACAGAATATCGCAGTATCTGAAGCGCATTTACGGCTACACCGGATATTTCCAGATTTACAGCATGCCGTTCAAATACATACATCTTTTCGATTATTGCGAAAAGAAAAGCATTTTCGCTCCTGATGGAATAATAAACGGCGATAATATCTTCACGAAACTTGAACTGGCGGATGTTGACTATCATGTTTCCGACTGGCGCGCCTCCGAAGAACGGAATTTCGCATCGGTTTGCAGTGCGGTAGAAAGCCGTTCGATAGAGTGGGCCTTTTTCTACAACGCCGATCTTGACGGCATACTGCATATTCACGGTGCTGGTTCGATGGAGTCTCTGACCCGCATCGGGCTTTACCGCAAGCGTCTCGGCGAGCTGTTCGATATTGTCAGGCGCAATTACCGCGAAAGCGACATATACGTTTTCTCCGATCACGGCATGGCCAACACGACCGAACACCACGAGCTGTGGCGCGATGTCGAAAAACTCGGCTTCCGATTCGGGCGCGATTATGCGGCGGTGTACGATTCCACCATGGCGCGTTTCTGGTTTTTCAACCAGGACGCACGCGCGGCTGTGACTCGTCTTCTCAACTCAAAAACCTATGGACGCATACTGGGCGAAGAAGAGTTGAAAGAGCTGAAAGCCTGGTTCCCGGACGGAAAATACGGCGAGCTGTTCTTCATGCTGCAGGAGAAGCATCTCATAGTGCCGAGTTTCATGGTCCGCAAACCAATAAAGGGCATGCACGGTTATCACCCGGACGCAGCCTCGTCATACGCCATGATAATGTCCAATCGTCCTTTGCCGGATTCGGTTAAGGCCATTACGGACATATACGGTCTTATGGTGCAGCCTCTTGTCGGGCGGGACTGCTGTAAAGGGAGGACGGCATGAAAATCCTGATGGTGAGCAATCTTTATCCTCCTGCGGTTCTGGGCGGGTACGAAATTCTGTGCGAGCAGACGGCAGCGGAGTTCGTCGGTATGGGGCATGAAGTATTCATCCATACCAGCGATTTCAATACTGAAGATGCGCGTCTTCAGACAAATGAACGCGGCGCATACGGCGAGCACGTAAGGCGCAATCTGCTTCAGTATCTGCCTTTCGGGCTCAAACCGCGCCGCGCGCGTCTGCGCCATCTTGCGGCGGACATATACAACGAAGAAGTTGCCTTGCGTCATATCCGACAGGTCAAGCCTGACGTGATTTTTTTCTGGAGTCTCCGGCGTCTTTCTCTGGGGCCGCTGAGAGCGGCACTGCGCAGCGGCGTCCCATGTGCCATGTCTCTCAACGACGATTATCTGCTGGCATACAAACCTGTCGATTGTGCTCTGACTCCGCGCCGTGCGGCGGGCTGGCTTCTTGATCACAGTCTGTTCAGGCGCACAACCTGGGCGGGAATAAAGTTTCCGCCGGTAACTGCAATAAGTTTTTCGCTGTTGCAGAAGCTGAAGACTGAAGGCGTACCGTTCAAATACACGAATGTGATTTATCAGGGCGTTGATGCCGGAGATTTTTCAGCCAAGTCCAGACCGGGACTGCTGCACAAGCCGCTCAGGCTGCTTTATGCGGGGCAGCTGCACGAATACAAAGGAGTGCACACTGCTGTAGAAGCTCTGTCTCTGCTTGTTCGCAAAGGGCGTGATGCCGTACTGGAGGTGGTCGGGACGGGAGAGACTGCATATGTGAAGAATCTGGAAAGTCTGGCGTTAGCGCCGGATATCGCTGGACGCGTGAAATTCAGGGGGCGTGTGCCGCGTCGCGAACTGGCCGAAATTTACCGCAGCAGCGATATCATGCTGTTTACGTCCATATGGGACGAGCCTTTCGGGCTTACCAATCTTGAAGCTATGGCTTCGGGGACATCATTGGTGAGCACGACCTGTGGCGGTCCGGGCGAATTTCTGAAAGACGGCATCAACGCCGTGACGTTTGCTGCCGGAAACGCAGCATCTCTGGCTTCGGCAGTGGAGCGGCTTATGGACGATCCGGCTTTGTGTCGCAGCATTGCGCGCGAAGGTCTTCGCACTGTTCACGAAGATTTTTCGATGCGGCGTTATGCGCGTGATCTTGAGAAATTTTTATATGATGTTTCAGGCGGATTGAAATGAGAATACTTCAGATTGCCAGAAGATACGTGCGCAGCGACTGGGGCGGAACCGAAAACGTGGTTTCGAACCTGACCCGCGAAATCCTGCTGCGCGGACATTATACCGAATTGTGGACTTCCTCGGCGTTGTCGCAGCCCGGCAGCGAAATGCTGGAAGGCGT
>JAKQSH010000503.1 GCA_029570245.1 Deltaproteobacteria bacterium
CGCCGCCGCCACCTGCTCCGCTGTAAACGGCGCAGGCCACCGGAAGATTCTGCACTCCGCCACCGCCGCCACCGCCGCCTCCTCCACCGTTGATTCCGTTCCAGCCCTTTCCGGCCTGCGAAGGATACCAGAAGTTGCCGATCAGGCTGCCTTCATTGTCGCCGCCCTGACCGTTTTGAGCTTTTATTGCCGTATAGCCGTTTTCTCCGCTCAGGCCCGCCGCCCCGTTGCTTCCGGCTCCACCCAGGCCGAACGGAGCAGCGGCGTTTGCAGCATCCTGTCCCGCCTGTCCGGCACAGAATTCCAGTGCTCCCGCATGGCACGGCGCTCCGCCAGAACCGCCGTCGGCCCCGCAGCTGGAGCTTCCGCCGGTTCCCGGCAGAGGAATTTCGCAATGACCGCAGAGGTCGCTGCTGTCGCTTTCGCAGGCCGCGCTTCCCGGCAGACCATCGCCGCCGTCTGCGCCATTGGCACCGGCGCTGTTTCCAGGGCGGCCATCAAGACCGAAATCGGCATTTATTATGCAATCAGAAACGGTAAGACCGCCGGAATTTACGATGTGCATTCCGTATGTGGAGACATCCATTACTTCATTCGGAATAGCTCTTATTTCGAAACGGCTTATTTCTGTGGGCTGGTTGATGTTGTTCGCCTTAAGGCCCGTATGGAAGCCGAAGATGCGCGTCTTGAGTCCGCTGCTGTGCTTCCAGCCGATCGGGCTTTCGTCGTCAATGGCGTGTTCTTCGTAACCACCGTAAAGGTTGACGCCCGAAATCAGTTCGATCTGTTCGTAATAATCGCCTGTCGCCACCAGCACGTTCTTTTTTGTACTGCTGAGCGCAGCTTTCTGAATGGCGGCCTGAATGCTGTCCAGCGGCTGGCTCCATGTGCCGGGATTGGTCGGCAGACCGTCGCGCGCCACAAAATACGATTCCGCAATATAGCCGTCGATTCCGTCGCAGTCGTTGTCGATGCCTTCTGTGTCGGGATAGTCGTTGCTGTCGCTTTCGATGCAGTAATAATTGCATTCTTCGCTGAAAACCTGATGGTAATTCGTCATGCAGCTTTCAGTGGCAGCCAACAGTGTTGCGATTTTATGATAGCTGAAAGAATCGTCTGGCATTCTGAATGTATAATACAGTTTCAGATAATGTGTCCCGAAATCGTCACTGTTGTCATATGTCGCCAGCATTCTGAATTCGTTGTCTCCGGCAGAGCCCAGCCGACCCATGGTAATACAGTTTTCGTTGGGGTTGCCGGGTTCGTAATCCGACAGTGTCCACGAGTTTGATTCGTCCACTGATTCCAGAGCGCAAAGTTTGATGTCGTTGATCGTGCTTTTGTTGCGCAGTGTTATTCTGGCCGGTTCGAGTGGGGTTTCTCCCGGTTGATTCACATGATAAATACCTAAAAAATATTCGCTTTCTCCAACCTCCTGATCGTTGATTTCAATGCCGATTTCCGGTGCGGAGCCTGTGCCGAACAGAAGCCCCGTAGCGAGGGCATTACTTTCGCCGTCCAGAACAACCAGCTGGGCTATTGGGCTGTTCTTTTTTGTCGGTGAAAAGCGGACCAGCACAGATATGCAGTCGTCCTGTGCCTCTTCGTCGTTTTCCGGCAGAGCGTCCAGAATAAGAGGATAGGTGTTTTCATCAATCACTTCAAAGACGTTTTCATCTTTCATCTCGGATATTTCTGTGCCCCCAAGCGTCAGGGGGATGAATCCGTGGTTGC
>JAKQSH010000411.1 GCA_029570245.1 Deltaproteobacteria bacterium
GCTCGTCGTAGTGAATGGCATAATCGACATCTGAAATGTGAATATAAGCATCGCCATGGGTGCGCGGCATGTTGCGGTTGATCTGAATAATCACCATGCCGGCGTTTTCAACCGCCGCCTTTACAATATCGACACTGACGCCCAGACTCAGATAACCGTGAATATCGGGCATGGAAGTCTGAATAAGCGCCACATCAAGACGAATAGCCTTGCGTCGGAACAGTTCAGGCACCGCCGAAAGAAAGATCGGCGTGTAATCGGCCAGGCCCTCGTTAACTGCATTACGGGTGTTGTTGCCGACGAAGAAAGAATTATGCCTGAAATTGTATTTGAATTTCTCGTCCGTATATGGCGCCACGCCCAAGGTCCAGACATGAAAGACTTCAGTGTCGAAAAACGCCTTGGGGTGATCGTGGACATAATCGACAAGGGCGCGAACCAGATACTGCGGTTGACCGCAACCGGTTCCTATGAAGATTCTGTCTCCCCTGTGGATGTCTGAGAAAATTTGAGATTCAGGCGCGAACTTAGCGGGAAATTTTTCCTTTATCTCTTTGAGAATCTGTTCGCAGTCTGCAGGCATTCAAAGCACTCCCGGCTTTAGGGCGGTGAACATGAAGCGTACACCGAAAACAGGGCCTCCTCGGCCTTGCGTCGGCAGGACACTACCGCAAACGACAAGCATTGTCAAACACAAAATTGCCAGTATTTAACTAAAGTTGCCTCCGATTGCAGTGTCCCTGAGCCGCAGCTTTAATTCGTAAGGTTCGCCGCAGTTAATAAGATATCGGAAATCATATATAAAGAAACCCACATCGCAGACACAATAGAGGATTTTTTCCTTTTATGCGATGTGGGTTTTCAAACATACAGCGATTTTAAGCCGCCGGTTCAGTCTTCAGCGAAGTTATCAGACCGGCGAGAAGTCTTCTTTGCCGGCGCCGCAGAGCGGGCAGACCCAGTCGTCGGGAATGTCTTCAAAGGCCGTTCCCGGAGCGATGCCGCCGTCGGGATCGCCGATAGCCGGATCGTATATATAACCGCAAAGATCGCATACGTATTTTTTCATGTGTTTCTCCTGTCAATATGAACTTCTTTACCCGAAAGAAAGATACCTTACAAACAGCAAAGGATCAAGTCAGTTCTGCATAATCTTTCTGTTAAGTGCATCGGCAATTTTTTCGCCGAAAGCTCTGCACTCCAGCAGTTGAGCATCTGTCGGGACATATTTAATGCGCAAAGGCTCCACCGGCATTTCAACGCCCATTTTCTCAAGCACTTCTGCAACATGCGCCGAGGCCTCACCACCCCAGCCATAAGAACCGAAGGCGCCGCCGATCAGATTCAGCGGTTTGAGTCCCTTAAGATAAGTCAAAACGTCAGCAATGGCCGGGAACATGTTGTTGTTGATGGTTGGCGAACCGACCAGCAGTGCGCCTGCGCCGAGAATCTCAGTGGCCACATCGCTGCGGTGATTGCCGCCCAGCGGCAGAAGTTTTACAGAGTGTCCGCCCTGCATCAGACCTTCGCCGATGGCCGCAGCCATTTTTGCAGTGCTGCCCCACATGGTGTCGTAAACCACCAGCGCTTTCTTGCCGGGACGCATTTCTGCCCAGTTGGAATAGCGCTCCACGACCCAGGGAATGTCTTCCTTCTCCCATATCGGACCGTGATCGGGCAGGATGTAATCGAGACTCCAGCATAACTCGTGCAGCTTGGCGATGGTTTTCTTAATGAACGGTGCGAACAGCATGAGGATATTCGCATAATACTTGGCAAATTCGTAATTCAGCACGCCGGCGTCTATTTCGCGGGCAAACCGCTCGCTCGAAGCCAGATGCATCCCGAAGCCGTCCTGCGAGAAAAGCAGCTTGAGTTCGGGAATGTAGGTGAACATGCTGTCGGGCCAGTGCAGCATGCGCGTTTCGCAGAATTCCAGTGTCAGGCCGCCGATATCAAGTTTTTCGCCATCGGCGACTTCGCGGATTCTGTAAGCAGGATGCAGCTGATCGTTAAGCGCGCGTACGCCCATCTTCGAAGCCAGAATTTCGGCTTTGGGGCAAAGCGCCGCCATCCGATTCAGGCCGCCGGAGTGATCCATTTCGGCGTGGTTCGAGACAATGTATTCGATTTTCGAAAGATCGACAACGGAACGGATGCGCGAGAGCATTTCGTCCATGAAGGGTTCTTTTACGGTGTCTATAAGAGTTATTTTCTCGCCCATGACGAGAAAGGCATTGTAGGTGGTGCCGCGCGACGTGAGATATCCGTGGAAGTCGCGGATTTTCCAGTCGATAGCGCCTACCCACCAGACTTTGTCGGTGATTTTTACGGCATTGAAAACTTCGCTCACTTTTTACCTCTCGATAGCTTATGAACTGTCGTCAGAAAGATAACAACTGCCGGGCGCGTGCGCAAGTGGTGAATGAAGATTTCGTAGCAAAGATCAGATCACAGTGCGACAGCAAAAAGCCCCGGATAAATCCGGGGCTTTCTTGTTGAAGAACCACTCAATAATTCTCAAATCCAATGATAGCTGCATACTCCTACTGGATAAACCTTGCCATTCCAATCCCAGAATGGGCGACATCCCCAATCCTGGTCGGAACAAGTGCTGGGAATAGACTCACA
>JAKQSH010000419.1 GCA_029570245.1 Deltaproteobacteria bacterium
ATTTCGGAGAATACGAACTTTCAGTGGAGTGTTACTGCATCGACTGCAAAGACAACGACAGCGACGGATTCTACGGGTTCAACGCACATACCTGTCCAGAAGGAACAGACTGCGACGACGGAAAAGAAAACATAAACCCCAATGAAGAAGAAGTGGCCTGCGACGGTTACGACAACGACTGCTCCGGCGGGGATCAGTGCATTCAGTTCGTCTGCGTGGACAACGACCACGACAATCACTATCGTTACGATTCTGGTAGTTGCCCCATGGGCGACGACTGCAACGACAACAACGCCGACATCAACCCGGAAAAAAGCGACGCGAGCTGCGACGGCACCGACCAGAACTGCGACGGCTTCGACTGGTGCCCCGGCAGCGGCCAGCAGTGCGACCAGTGCTTCTTCGGCTTCGATACATGCAGGGCCGGGCATGAATGCATCGGATATTTCGAAGACATGTTGTTCTTCTGCGCCGCCGAATGCCACGAAACCGGCGTCTGCCCGGAAGGTTCCACCTGCCGTTTCTTCAGCGAAGATATCGGCGGCGGCTATTTCTGCTGGCCGGATCGCGTCAGCGAATGTTCCGGCGGCACACTCGAAATAAGCGACACCTGCGGCAATCTGCTTGAAAGCCTGTATTGCGACGGCACAAGCTGCAACGATACCGCCGGCGTGTGCGAAGCCCAATGTTCCGGCACTCCGCAGGAACTCGTAAGCGGGGTCGCCGTTTCGGCAAACAACGCCAGCGGCGAAAACATTTTCGAAAACTACGGCTGCATCTCCGGCGAAAGCGGGCCGGAGCTGGTGTTCTCTTACACGGCGGACTGCAACGGCAGAGCCCGCGCGACACTGGACGTTCAATCCGACGCGCAGCTGGATATCGTTCTGCTCGAAGGAGCATGCGACAATGCGTCCTGCACCCAGGCCGCTTACAGCGAGGGCGGCAGCGCTGAAATGATTTTCGATCTGACGGACGGAGTGACCTACTATATTGCGGTCGACGGCTACGACGGCGATTTCGGCTGGTTCTCTCTTATGCTCGAAGCAGTGTGCGACGCCGATCTTGGCACCCAGTGCGACGACTGCAAAAGCAGCGCCGACTGCGAGAACGACACCGCATGCGTAAAATGGCTGGAAGATTCCGATCACGAAACCAGCATCTGCATGACAGGCTGCGGTGTTGACGGCGTCTGCCCGGAAGATTCCACATGCCGCAAGGTCGGCGATTTCACATATCAGTGCATGCCCGATATTACGGGTTCGTGCAGCGACCAGGAACTGTGGATAAGCGATTCCTGCGGAACGGATGTAATGTGGAAGCTCTGTACTCAATACGAAACCTGCAACGCCTCCGCCGTATCCTGCGACACGAAATGCATCGACAGCGATAATGACGGTTTCTACGCTTACGACGCCGGCACATGTCCGACCGGCGACGACTGCAACGATAACGACAACGCGATATATCCGGGAGCGGAAGAAATTTTATGCAACGAAATCGACGAGGACTGCAACGAAGTCGCCGACTGTCCCAGTGCGGGTCAATGCGAGCCGTGTCAGAACGGCCACTGCTCCGACGGGCATTTGTGTTACAAACATCCCGGAACGGATTTCGAATTCTGCGTGGCTTCCTGTGACGACACATCCTGCTCGGAAGACTGGGATTTGAGCTGCACCGACTGGCAGGGCATGGGCGACGGACCGTGGTACTGCCTGCCGGAAGAAAGCATCACCTGCGTGTCGGGCGACATGGTAATGACCGACACCTGCGGAAACACGGTGGATCAGTCCGACTGCGACCTGACCTGTTACAGCGGCTTCGGATGCGTGAACTATTGCGACACCGATGAAGTGCTGAATTGCGGCGGAGAGATACACGGAAGCACTTTCGGAGGAGAAAATCGCACTACCTATTATTATAATTCGAAAACCACCCGCGACGATATGTACGGCCCGGAGGTTTCATATAAATTCACCGCCGAATGCAGCGGCGAATTCTCGCTGCAATTCCACTCCGAAGCGGAACTGGCGGTCTTTGTAATAAAGGAAAGCAGTTCGCACTGCAGCAATTCGCATATGGTCGATTACGGTTCATATCTCAACAATGTCGTAACCTGGCTGGCGGAAGCCGGGGAAACTTATTACTTCGTCGTGGACGGTTACGACGGCGTGGCCGGAGAATTCGACATGCGCGTGCTCTGCTTCTGCGGCAACTGTCTCGACAACGACTCGGATACCTTCTTCGGTTACGATCCGGTTACATGTCCCAGCGGCAGAGACTGTGATGACAGCAACGAAAACATAAACGTGGACGCCGAAGAAATCGAATGCGATCACATCGACCAGGATTGCAGCGGCTACGATCTGTGCACCACTGCAGCCTGCGGCGCATATTCCGAAATAACAGCCAACGGCGCAATACTGTCGGGCAACAATTTCAGCGGCGACAACAACATAACATTCTACGGAGGCAGCTGCAATTATCCTTACGCAGTGCAGGGAAACGAGACGGTCTACCACTACACCGCCGAGTGCGACGGCCTGATAAGCGTTGAAATGCCCAGTAGTACCAACGATTATCTGGGAATTTACATCCTTGAAGGTTCCTGTTCGGCGAACCACTGTCTTAAATACGGCTGGGACTCAATTGACGCAAGCGTCGCGGAGGGAGAGGATTACTATATTGTGGTTGACGGTTACAACGGCGCGCAGGGCAGCTGGAACATCGCTCTTACAAAAGAATGTTTCGCGACCTGTACCCAGGATTCCATTCTTACATGCGCCAGTGGCACAGTGAGCGGAACTCTCACCGGACAGGCGGATCAGGTCGGTTTCTACGGCGGCAATTGCAACAGCTGGCAGGAACCGGGAGGAGAGATGATTTACACTTTTGTGTCGGAAGACAGCCAATCTGTTTCATTTACACTGAGCAATGTTGAGAAAGATGCAGACATCTTTGTACTGGACGGCGCCTGCGATGCCGGCGACTGCGCCGTCTCCGGCGACAGCACCGCATCTCTCAACGTGGTCGGAGGGCAAACATATTATGTTGTAGTCGACGACTACACCGGTCAGGGCGGAACTTTTGATCTTACGGTAGGCTGCGAGTGAAAAATACTCAGCAGCAATCACATTCGGTGCGGGGCATCCTTCGGGATGCCCTTGCTTTTTCGAGCGCCTCACGCATGGCATCTGGAATCTGTGTCGGGCGTGCCGCCGCGAAGTCGTAGCTGACCTGCACCGAACGGCCAACGGCGATCGTTTCGTAATCGCTTTTGCGCAGTATGGCGTATTCGAAATGGAAGCTGCTGTTTCCGATATGAGTACAACGCGTAAGCACCACAGCTTTTTCTCCAAGACGCAGAGGAGCCAGATAGCTGAGCTGTATGTCGGCAAGTATGAATGGAAAATCGAATGAGCCCGGACGCATCAGGCCGAGCTTGCAGACATAATCGACACGCGCGTTTTCGAGGTAAGTGAAATATACGGCGTTGTTGACGTGCCCGAAGGCATCAATGTCGCGGAAACGCACCGTCTGTTCGGTGGCACATTCAAACTGTTCCGGGATTATCTGCGGTTTTTCCATTTATTCATTCCTGTTCATTTGCAGTCAGACGGATTATCAGCTCTTTTTCCTGCGGCCATCCTGCACAGAGTTCGGAGCGCCGGGCATGTTCGAAATCGGCGTATTCGAAGCCCGGAGCTACAGTATTGCCCATCAGTGCATATTCGCCGCCTTCGATAAATGCCCCCTGCCAGACGCCATGCTCAACAACAATCTGCGGCACCTGCCCGGCGGACAGATCGCTTCCAAGGGTACGGCGCAGACTTGATCCGTCCGGGTAAAGCAGAAGCAACGTCACCGGCGCGCCGCTGTAATGATGCCAGACCTCGTCGCTCCCGACCCGGTGAAGCAGCGAACGCGTGTCGGCAGTCAGCATGTAATATATGGCAGTGGAAAAGCAACGGCGCGCGCCGTAACGCTCAGGCAGATCGGAAGCGCTCACGGTTTCGCGACAGCGATAGGTTTCACGGAAAAATCCGCCTTCGCACGGATGAGCTTCCAGATGCAGCAGTCTTATCAGTTCATCGCTTTTCATCGCAGTCCCAGTTCCTCTCTGTCAACATCGCGATCAATTGTTTCGCCGCCGGAGGCTGACGAAGACGGTTCAATTACGGTCTGGGTCTGTTCGATGTTGTCGATGGCAGAACAGAAACGTGCGAAGTCGAGATACTGTGAAGGATTGATTCTCTGCACCGGAACGGTGATTTCGCGGTTGAACTCAAGCAGGCGTCCGTCGCGCCTGATTTCGTATGTGTACGACCCGAAGTCGCTGTCTATTCTGCGATTACCCGGCACCTTGCTAACATCCCAGTTTTCTGGCAGTTCTATCACGGCATTCAGGCGACCGCTGTTAATGAAATTTATCATCAGATCGAACTTGCGCACAGGTATGCGGATGTAACTGGGCGCCAGATTCAGCGGATAGAAGGCGCGCTCAATAAGCAGCTTGCCGGACATGCGGCGTGCAAAATAATCGGACCTGAAGGTATAGTGCAGAGTAAGAGGTTTTTCGGGATTCTCAAGATTCTCAATGCTCAGTTCCTTAAGGCTCGTTCCGGGGAAGTTCTGGTTCAGCACCGCTTCAAAAAACTGGCGCAGCTGATCCTGAGAAAGCCCCTCAAGCTTGCCGCGCAGATTCGATGAATAATATCCCCCGATTTCCTCCAGTGACTCGCAGTCGGCGGCGCCGCTGTCGGAGAGTCTGCAATACAGCGTCACGTCCTTCTGATCGGCATGGGCGTTCTGGAAAGGCACTGTCACAAGCGGGTTGGGGCTGTCATCCAGAAGCAGCGCTTCAGCCCCGGAAATAAGGGGCGAATATTTGCCGAAGGTGGAATATTTGAAATCGGCGTCGGTAAATATCTGACGCCCGTCGTCAAGCGTAATGCGCAGCAGCGCGCTGTCGTATGTTTTAAGGCTGGCGTTGGGGAATTCTATTTTTTTGACGTTTACCGGACGCGCCAGCAGAAAGTCGCTTTTTATGTTTTTCATTTTCAGCAATGCCGAAAGCAGCAGCAGACGGTTGCCTATTCCGGCTTGAAGTATCGCAGTGGCCGATGATGTCAGGGCGCCCGATTGATTGTCGCCTTCCACTCTGTCCGCCACAGCGTAGTAGAGCGACTTGACGCAATCGAACTGAGCTTTGCCTTTGCAGGCTGAAGCGTCCGAAGGCCAGTGCATATTCAGAAATGCGCGCAGTTCATGGCTGGGCCGCAGATTGCGTTGCAGATTCTGGCGGTAATAGTCACGGATGTCAATATACGAAAGAGGCAGCGAAACGTCAACAATCGGGAAAACCTCATCGCTCAGGGGCATGAACGGCTCCGGCGTTATTTCCTTGAGCTTTTCGTTCTTATAGCTGCTTATGGTGTTGCCGTTTTTACTTGAGACTTCCGGTGCGTTCAATTCCCCGAAGTTGATTGGAAACAGAGTCACATTCATTCCGTCCGGATGAATCACGGTGAAATGCGAACGGTATGTTGGAGTTTCCATATTTCTGAAATAAAAACGCATTCCTAAGAAACCGTTGCGGAAACGCCGGTCTATGCCGTTTCCGGTCACGTAATCGTATTCTATGAAATCGCCGACTTCCAGATCGGGCAGACTGTCTGAATCTTTGCCGCTGATATTTTCCGGGGCCAGAACACGACCGTCGGGCTTGACGATGCGCACAGTATAGGTAGCAGCCTCGTCCGGCGTGCTGATCTCGCCCAGCCTGGAAAGCGCAGCTTTGGTCTGAGCGCGCTGAATCATGTGGGTGCGGCCGATATACGAGCCATTGGGCAGTATCTGCACTATGTACTCGTCAAGCACCACTACAGATTCTGCTTCGCTTCCAAAATCGTCGGACATGAACTCTTTGATAACTTCGTCGCCGGAAGTCACGTATTCGGAAAGCATTTCCTTTCTGTCCGACAGGGCAAGCATATTGCGAACATGGAAACTGTCGGTGTCACGTTCGATTATTCCGTAATGAATTGCAGCAGCATCGTCGAAACGCCCGGCATACTGCAGCGTCTCTGCCAGCATTTCACGAATGCGTCTCAGAGATGAGGCATCTGCAGAATCCGGTCTTTCAAGCATTCTGCGATATATGTCGGCGGCGGCGGAGTAATTGCCCGCTGCCGCATGACGTTCCGCAAGATCGAATTTCAGACGTTCGGAAGCCGCTTCTCGCCGGATATTGCGCCGCATGATTTTCTCGCCTTCGGCATCCCGACCTGTATCATACAGCCAGGCGGCCAGACGATTGGAAGACCAGGAAAGTGCGTCCAGCTTAAAGGCCAGTTTCTCGGCTTCGGCGTAACGAGCTTCAGATTTGCAAAGCATATACATCTGCTTCAGCGCCCAGCGGTCCCGCGGATTGATTCTAATGGCTTCCGACAGCGCCTCTTCGGCTTCCATACGCCAGCCGCGCGAATTGTAGATGCTGTAGAGAGAAGTCTGCCAGAGGTTGTATCCCGGAGCGCTCTTCTGCAGCGATTTCAATTTTTCGATCGCTTCACCAATGCGTTCTTCTTCAAGATCGCGCTGGGCGATTTCGTAGAGCGCAGTCCCCATGCTTGAGTCCAGCTCGAACGCCTTTTCATATGAGCGCCTGGCCTCGTTCTGCATAACTTTGCGGGATGCGGCAGGGTCTTTTTCGCATTTAAGCGCGTTGATGATGCGGAACGGCGCAAACTGCGGTGCTTCTTCGAATCCCTTTTCAAGCAACGGTTTCATCGCCTCGTAATCGCCGTTCATATAATCCAGAAGCAGCTCAGCCAGTATGGCCTGAACATCCGCCGGATCGTTGCGCAACGCCTGTGCCCAATGCGACGAGTGTGCTTCCGGTGCATGTGTAAGATTCGAGCCGGCCAGCTCGTCGAAATCAGGCTGACCTTTGAAGTCCGCGAATTGCTCGAACTGCGGAGCTTTGCCGTCACTTCCGATAACACGCAAGCGCCATGACGTTTTTCCGCCGTCCTCGCCGACTTTGAGCAGAATGCGGTGCCAGCCGGCTTCAAGCTTCACCGACTGCTGATGGTAATAAGGCAGATAGGCCCGGCGGCTGTCGATTACTAGCGGCGGCAGAGAGTCGATGCGCATCGAAGCCAGCAGCCAGCCGGAAAGACGGAAAATAAGCTCCTGACCTTCCTGAAGTTTGATGTATGAAACCGCATAGTACACTCCGCCTCTATTGTCCAGCAGTGAGAAATCGTCTTCGCGGATTTCGAGGTCGGCCAGCGCCGTTTTTACCGTGAAACCATCGTCGCGGTATTCGGGCATGAGCGGAGCTTCTTCCTCCGGCGGATATGTGCGGTCGAAGTCGATCTGTCCGAACTGTCCGAAAGGCCCGGCGAAAATAAATTTGCGCACTTCGCCTTTCTGCCTGCGCACTGCGAAAACGGCTTCTTCGTCGCCATCCTCCATGTAAATTTTTTCCAGTACGTCCAGTACGGCCAGACGCGTCGAGTAATCCACGCGCGCATCGTCGGCCAGACGCACGAAAAGCGGCTTGAAACGCGTGATAAAGTCGCCGTAATAAGGGAAGTACATGTTCATCTGTCTTGCAGCTATTTCAGCAAAAGGCGAGTCGGGGTGGAACTCAAGCAGAGACGCCCAGTTATTGAGCTGTGAATCGACACGGCCCCTGAAATACGAAAGCAGAGCGAGTCCGGCTAAGGCTTCCGCACAGTCGCCTTCAAGCTCAAGAGCCTTCAGCCAGAGCTTTTCCGCCTCGTCGGACTGGCCCGGATGCAGCCATTTCTGCCAGCCCAGACATGCCAGATCGCCGGCGGCATAAGGGGCCGACGGCAACTCGCTCTGACTGATAACATTGAGATCAAGCGCATGACGTGCATATGGCGAAAGGTTACGGGCGCAGCCCGACAGCGCCGACGCGCAAATTAGCAGCATGGCAGACAGAATAAGGAGTGATACGATTTTACTGTACCGCATGACGCCACCTCACTTTGCTTTCGGCCGCCTTTGTCACTTTCCGGCAGAATTCGCGGAAGGCCGGATAATCTTCCACCGGAACAATATTGCGTTTGGAAACAAGGCGCATTTTCACGCGCAGATTTTCTCCTTCGCGCACAAAAGATATTTCGAAGTCCGCATAATCGCTTTCAAGCTTCAGGTCTTCGGGAGTTTCGCTCAGCTCCAGACCCGGCGCGGCTTCGTAGAATGCCGCCATTTCGGTTGTTTTCAGATTCTTTATGTACAGCGGCAACCTGCGCTCCGATATGGAGGCGTATTGCCTGACAAGATCAATCCCGCTAAAAAGCGCTTTTACAACAAGTTCTTCGCCTTCAATGCGCACATAATCAGGCAGAATGGCGTCAAATGTCATCTGTACCGGCTGTTCGAAATCGTTCAGCGACTTGAAGCGGAAAGAATCAATCCTTGCCCCCGGATAGCTCTGATTAATTAATTTTTCCAGTTTTTCTCTGCGCGTCAGTCTATCTTGAAAATGCGACCTGAAACGCGGCGCTTCACTCCCTTCAATGGTGATCTCACTGTGAATTGTCGCGTCGTGTCCGCCGGAGATTTTAAGTGTGAAGTTTTCAGTGTGGCGGTTTTTCTTGAAATTCTGATCGGGAGACTGCGTAAGTGTTGCCCCCTGTGGGTTGAGACGAATCAGCGTGGCGCGGCTGTCCATTGCGGGCGTCTCGCGAATGCCCGTGAATTCCGCAGTGCCGTCAAGATAAATGTCGAGCTCCGGCACGTATACGATGGCGTGGTTGAAACTCGCCAGACTGGCTGGATACGGGCCTATAAGTCCCAGGTCGCCGGTACGGATGACGACGAACTCCGCTTTAACTCCGACTTCGTTCAACATGGTCATAAGCAGCGAAGCTTTGTCTTTGCAATCGCCGAACTTGCGCTCGAAAACCTGATTTACCTGATAGGGCTTGTAGCCGTGCACCCCGAACTCAAGTCCGATATAGCGCGTCTTTGTTATGACCCAGTTGTAAATCCGCCGGACTTTTTCTGCGGAGTCTTTTGCATCGCCGGCGATTTCCCAGGCCGTTTTCTTCAACTCGTCTTTGGCCTGCCACTGATCCTTCACAAGATTCCAGTACCAGCGCCCCATTTCGTTATAGTCGGCAAATGTGGAAACGTGCAGATAATCCGAAATCTCAAGCCATGGTGGAGTTGATGGCTCCGGCTTTATTTCAGGCACGTTCTTTATAGCCCACGAGTACATCAGGTCTTCGCCGCGTTCAGTCAGCAACGGCTCAGGCTGCAGACGCGGCTTGTTGTAATACAGCTTGCGCGATTTCGGCATGATGACGGAGAAAATCTGCTCGCGCACCGGAACGGCGCCCTGAAAAATATAAAGTTTGCCGAAGTAGTCGGCAAAAAGATTGTCCTGGGCTGTGTCGTCGAGTTTCCACGAAACTTCCACTACGTCACCCTTTTCCAGATCGGGAAAATAAATGCGCGTGGCGCTGGTATCGTAATAAATGCGGTAATCCTGCGAAAGAGAATCGTCGCTGATGTTCACACGCTCAACGATGGAACCGTCGGGTTTGAAAACACGCGCTTTAAGCACTTTCAGATTCTGGCGGCTGGGCGAATAGCCGATCCAGAAGGAATTGAAACGTTTTATTCCTGATTCGTCGAGAATGCGCACCATGCGCTGATAATATGCGCTCGAAAGACCGTTTTCGAAAACACGGTTTACGTTAAGATCAAGCAGCTCTTCGGCGGCATAATCGGCTTCAGGATCGAGCGGATGAGCGGCTATGACTTCACGCGCATCACGGGCGAATTCCTTTTCTATTCCTTCCGCGCCCGGCTTGAGAAATTCGAGATGCTGTTTGGTTTCCGGGTCCTGCGGAAAAACCTGCAGAGAACGATTGTAAAGAGCCGTTGCTTTGCTCAGATCGCCGTGGCGCTGTTCGAAAAGCGCCAGTCGTTTAATGACAGACGGCTCTTCGGGCGCGATTTCGAGGGTGTTCTCAAATACGGCGGCAGCTTCCGAAAGCAGCCCTCTGCCTTCGAGCAGTCGCCCATGGCTTAATCTGTCCGAAAGCGAAGTCTGCTGAAAACGGATGATCTCTTTTATTATTTCCAGCGAAGCCTCGAAATCGGCGCGCCCGCGATGATAATCGTAAAGCCGTCTGGCGGTGCCGGTGTCGCTGCGCACGGCATTTCGCAATTCCTGCCTTACGGCGGCTGCGGCAGTACTGCGTCCGGCGCGATCGAGCTGAGCAGCCAGCATTAGCGCAACACGTCGCGGCGCGGGTTTGACGGCTGCAAGCTGCGTTTTTTCGTTCAGCGAACAAGCTGCAAGTCCATGGTTGTTGTATATGATACCCCGTCCGGCGACTGCGCCGGCAAGCGTGCGCGGGTCGAGCGCAGCTTTGTCGTACTGGCGCAGGCTTTCAGTCTCAAGACCCTGCCGTCGGTAAAAGCGGCCCAGAGCCAGAGCCGGACGACCGCTGTCCGGCATGAGCCGCGCAGCTTCCAGCAGGTGCGCATAGCGGCGGTTGTGGTCGCGGAATATCCGCGCCGCCAACATATGACATTCAGGGTCTTTGGGAGCCAGCGCCAAAGCTTTGGAGATACGCTCCTCATCCATGCGACTGGGGCGGTCGTAGTTGCCCGTTTCACGATACAGATATGCCAGCATAAGTGCGGTTTCTGCACGCTTCTGCTGCGGAACACCCTTTTCGGAAAGAACGGTTTCAAGCTCGCGGATGGCCAGCGGATGAAATTTTGCGTACATGCTGCGCTGTGTCCACATGCGGCTTTCGGACGGCAACGCCGTGCCTTTCTCGCCGTGCCTTACAGCCTGCAGTCCCTGTATCGCATTGCCTTTTTCGTCAAGCAGGCCCAGCCTGAAACCCCAGGCGCCTTCTTTTACGCTGACTTTCACCAGAATGCGATTGACTCCGGCGCCAAGCGATGTCTCGAGCGCATCATCCCAGCGGTACGGGTTGCGGTCGATGTTGAGATCGTAAATCAGACGGTCGTTAAGCCATACTTTTACAGCTCCACCTGCAGCCAGCCACAGCAGAACTTTCCGGGCCTTATCGCTACGTATTTCGGTATATGCGTAAGCCGAAACGTTTTCGGACGGATTGAATACGGTAGAGAAGCTCTGCCAGCCGTTTACGCCGTTGATGTCTGGATATTCGCGCCAGGCCACCGGCCTGATTTTCCCTTCGTACACCGCAGACGGGTCAATAACGGACTCCGGCGGATATTCGCGATCATGTCCGATTCCGCCCTCGTTGTCGAACGGACCGATGACGGCCCAGTGCCTGATGAGTCCAAGCGCGTCGAGGCTGCGCGTAATTCCGTCGAAATCGGCCTTTTCGGACGCCAGACGATGCCGCCCCCACAGTGCAGCCAGACGCATGTCGAGCGAGGCTTTATCGGCAGCCGTTATCTGTGCATAAAGCCTTTCAATGACCTCCGGGTGCGGAACAGAATCCAGCATGTCTTCGGCCTTAAGCAGCGCAACAAGTCCGCGCGCCTGATGCATATTCCGCCCCGCTTCGTCGATATATGCTTCAAAACGGCGCTGCTGGGATTCCCATGCGTTGCGAACCAGTTCAGGCGCAACTGAACACTCTTCTGCCGCAGAAATTTCATTCTGTAAAAAGAAAGAGAACAGCAACATTAAGAACAACATTGCAAAACGTGCTGAGCCCCGGATGTGCAATCCGTAAAGGTTCAATTCGGCACCTACTTTCCATAATTGTTATGCGTCCGCGTCGATGCCTGTTCTGTTGCGGGGTATCATGTTCGACACGGATTCGGATGAGCCGCGACCGCATCAGGGCGATGCATGTTTTGCGGCGGTTTCATCTTCACCTGAAAGGTACGGATCAATCCTGCATTTCGCTGTCGGTTTCCGATGCAGCTTCGTTTTCGGCGTCGCCATCCGAGGCGTTGTCGCCGGCGTGGTTTATGACACAGGTGTTGAATTCGTCACAACTTTCATATTCGACACAGGCGAAGTCGGCCCGGTCAAAGGATACGTTCGCCAGTCCGTCCCATTTTCTGTCGAGTTCCTCGCAGTATGACCAGCAGGTTTCGAACAATTCGGCCGTGAACAATTCGCTGCACTCCTGAGATTTTTCGCAGAACAGGCGACAGTCTTCCTGCTTGACGAATTCGGAATCGCATGCCGTTGAAACGAACAGTATTAAGCATATGGCGACTGCAAACGATATGTATGAATTTCCGAACATCAGTTGCTTTCTCCGACTGAGCCGTCCGCTGCCGGTGCGGCGCTTTCGTCCTTGGGCGCTTCTACATTGAAAGCGTATTTCATTATGCCGGTTTTGCGGGCCAGGTCGATGAAGTGAATCACTCTGCCGTGCGACACGTCCTTGTCGGCCTGAATGACCATTGTGAGTTCTTCCGACGCCATGCGGTCGAGTTCGCTGTCCGAATATGCCCGGCCTTCCTTCTCTCCGCTGGCTCGTTTTTCTTCACGGTAAGCCAGATAGCGCGCTTCGAATTCACCCGGAATCTGATCTTCGGTGTAAGTCGTTTTTCCGATGGCGATTTCGCCGCCTTTGCCCAGTATGAGCGAGAACTGGTTGCGCTCGTTGTGTTCGCCGGTGTCGGCCTTGGGCAGTTCCATTTCGATGGCGGGTTTGACGATGAAAGAAGCCGTCACCATGAAGATAATCAGCAGTACCAGCACGATATCAACGAGGGGAACCACGTTGATGTCGGACATGATGTCGTCTTCGACTCCAGCTTTGCCGGCCATTTATCCTCCACAGAGCGCGCGAACCGTTGTGGTTGCGCCAGAAAATATCATTTTTTGCCGTTAAGCGCGGCGCAGTTGTCTTCAAGCTCACGCCTGTCGCGAACCTCCACAATGAAGGCCAGCACCACTCCCATAAGCTGATCGGCGTTGTTCATAATACGTTTCTGACGGTTCTTGAAATAATTGAAGAACACAACCGCCGGAATGGCCACCAGCAGACCGACGGCGGTTGCTACCAGCGCCTCGGAAATTCCGGCCATGACAGCCGATGCGCCTTCTGCAGCGTTGAAGGCCAGATCGTGAAAGGCCTTGATGATTCCTAGAACCGTTCCCAGAAGCCCTATGAACGGCGCGTTGGAACCGATGGTGCCCAGAAATACCAGCCAGCGATCCAGTGACTGACGCTTCTGAAGCGCAACGGCATCCATGAGTTCCTTGGCGACAGCCGGTCCCTTGTCGTAATTGCGCAATCCCTCAAGAACAATTCCGGCTTCGGCGGCGTGAACCTGTCCGGCCATTTCCATTGCGTCGGCGACTTTGCCTTCGTTGAGAAAATTCACCAGTTTCACCGCAAAATCTGCCAGGTCTATGCGGTTGCGCAGATAAACAAGCGCTCTTTCGATTACAACCGCGATGGTGAGAACAGAAAGCAGCAGCAGCAGCCACAGAATAGGCTCGCCGCCCACCAGCGCCAGACTGAGAAGTTTTTCTACTATCATGCTTCGAAGTCTCCTTGAACTGCGTTGCAGGGCAACGATTATTTTTCGCTGTCCGACTTTTCGGATTCCGCCGCCTGCTTATCCTGTTCCTGCTTGCGCAGTTCCAGCATGCGGGCACGCTCTTCGGCGATGTTTCTGTTTTCCGCTTCATCGTATGCGGCTTTTTCCGCCGCCAGCTTCTGAAGTTTTTTCTCCAGATTCACATTTTTGACACCGGGAGCGTCGGGATGCAGTTCTTTCAGCTTTTTCCAGATATCACCGGCTTTGTCGAACATTTCCGCTTTTTCATAGGCTCCTGCCAGCTTCAGCATAATATCGAGATCGTCGGCAATCGCAGGAAAACGTTTCAGCGCGCCTTCAAGCCGTCCTACGGCGCCGCGCGGTTTGTTGCGTTTGAGGTAATAATCGGCCACATAAACTTCACGGTCAACCAGACGGCGCAGGCAGAAACGTATTTTTTCGCGTGCGATGAAAACATACGAACGTTCCTGCTCCGAATCGACTCCGGTACACGAAACGATGCGGGCCGGCTTGAAATCGTCGGGCAGTTTGTAATTCTGGGCGTCCATCATATAAAGCAGGCGGCGGTATTCGTCCAGCGCCTTTTCGGTGACTTCCTGGTCTTTTTCGTGCACCGGCGGCATGAACCACCAGTCTTCGACTATCTGATCGTAATTGGCCTCGGCAACCATGAACTGTGTGTACGGCACACAGGGATGGTCGGGATGGCTGCGCTGAAAACGCTTGTAGGCGTCGATGGCTTCAGGGTGCATGTCACGCATGTACAGCGTATCGCCGATCAGCAGTTCGGCGGTTTTGGCGTACATGGAAAAGGCGAACTTGTCTTTTACAAGCTGAAAGTATTTTTCGGCGACTTCATATTCTTCCCGATGCAGATATTTCATGCCTTCTTCGAAATTCAAATGCGCCGAATCGCGGTAGTCTGCGCCTTTCAGTTCTTTAAACGTGGCGCAACCGCTTGTTATGACAAGCGCCGATATTATCAGCAGCAATAAGACTCTCATAACCCAGTCCTTCCAGAAACGGAAAAATAAAGGCAGAATATACACCGCCGTGGAGATTCAATCAATTGCGAACGTGCAATATTCCGCCGTTCGCCGGCGACAACTCCGAATTCGGAATTTTATACCGCACATATTAAGGTATATACAAGAAAATCCGTCAGGCTGTCGCACAGCACAGAACTTTAAAGTGCCGGATGCAGACCATCAATCAAGCGGATCGTGCTGACTGGTGAACAATTCAAGCCACCGGGAAATCAGGTTTTTTCTGCTGCGTTTCAGTTTTTGAGTTTCTGCTTCAGACTGTACAGCAGATTCATTGCCTCTATCGGAGTCAACGTTTCGATATCGACGCTTTTCAGCTCCTTTTCAACTTCAGATTCGGGCGGTGGTCCGTATGAACCGAAGAACGACAATTGCGTCGGCCCGGCTTTAGGTTTGTATGTTTCGTTCCGGTTATGACTGGTGCGCAGCTGCGTCTTTTCGAGTTCGGTCAGCACTTCGCGGGCGCGCGCCACAACTTCGGCGGGCAGACCGGCCAGGCGTCCGACCTGTATTCCGTAACTGCGATTGGTTGCGCCGGGAACCAGTTTGCGCAGAAACACAACCTGTTCTTTCCATTCTTTGACGGCAATGTTGTAATTCCTGACACGTTCCTTCGTAAGCGCCAGTTCGCAGAGTTCATGGTAATGCGTGGCGAAAAGCGTTCTGGCCTTAATATTGTCGTGAATGCGCTCGGCCACAGCCCAGGCAATCGAAAGCCCGTCGAAAGTGCTGGTGCCGCGTCCGATTTCATCGAGAATAATCAAGCTTTTTGATGTGGCGTTGTGCAGAATATTGGCCGTCTCGGTCATTTCGACCATAAAAGTCGACATGCCGCGCGTAAGATTGTCTGCGGCCCCCACGCGTGTGAAAATGCGGTCGGCCACTCCGATTTCGGCGCGGGCGGCGGGCACGAAAGAGCCTATCTGCGCCATCAGCACAATAAGCGCCACCTGCCGCATAACCGTAGATTTTCCGGCCATGTTGGGCCCGGTGATTATCACAAGTTGATTTTCACCCGAATCAAGACGGCAATCGTTGGGAACGAAGCGCTCGTCTTTCTGTAGAACTTCAACCACCGGATGACGACCCTGTTCGATGTCGATAACGTCGCCGCTGTTTACCAGGGGGCGGACGTAGTTGTTTGTAACGGCGATTTCGGCAAAGTTCGCCAGCGCGTCCAGACGACCGACGGCTTCGCTGCTGCGGTTTAAACGCTGCGCCATCGCGGCGACTTTTCTGCGCAGTTCCTCGAAAAGCGCATATTCAAGATCGTTGCGGCGTTCCTCCGCATGCAGCACCTTGTCTTCAAGCTCTTTGAGTTCCGGCGTGACAAAACGCTCGGCGTTGGCCAGGGTCTGCTTGCGGATGTAATTCTGCGGCACAGTGTCGGCCCTGCCTTTGCTGATTTCGATGTAATAGCCGAAAACCCGATTGTAGCGCACCTTGAGAGTGCTTATGCCAGTGCGTTCCTTTTCTGCCGCTTCAATGGCCAGAATCTGATCCTTGCCGTGTTCGGCCAGTTCAATCAGTGCATCGAGTTCGGAATTGTACGCACGTTTAAGCATGTGACCTTCACGTACAGTAAGCGGAGGATCGTCTGCAATGGCGCGTTCGAGTTCGGCGGCCAGTTCCGGCATGGGGTCGATGCGTTCCGCGAAGCTGTGCAGCTTTTCGCACGAGCCGTTCCTGAGATAATCCGAAAGTCCGCGCAGAGCTTCAAGCGCGTTGCGCAAAGCCAGCATGTCGCGCGCATTGCAACGATTGAGTGCGATACGCGCCACCACACGCTGCAGATCGCCGACGTTTTTTATGAATTCGCGCAGACTTTCGCGCACAGAGTTGCGCCCGTACAATTCCTGTACAATATCGAGACGCTCGTTGATGCGTTCCGGGTCGAGCAGCGGATAGCTGAGCCACTGACGCAGCGTGCGCGCACCCAGGGGCGAGGAACAGTTGTCGAGAACCGACAGCAGCGAACCCTTGCGGCGATTGTCGCGAATGGTGCGTTCCAGCTCCAGATTGCGGAAGCTGTTTTCATCCAGCACCATATAATCGCCCGTAAAATAAGGACGCAGAGGCTGCAGGTGCTCTATTTTCTCCTTCTGGTTCTCGCGGATGTATTTAAGAAGAGCCCCGGCGGCGCGCACCGCCAGCGGCATATTTGCAACACCGAAGCCGCTCAGGTTTTCTGCGCCGTACTGTTCACACAAAAGCCGCGACGAAAGCACATGGTCGAAGTCGTGCTGAGGACGGAAGTTGCACAAGGGAGGATTGTTGCGCGAAAGCAATGTTTGCGCACGTCCGTTTGTGCGCCATTCTTCCGGCAGCACGACTTCCGGCGGAGTGAGACGCACCACTTCTGACGATATACCGCCGTCGCCTTCCACTTCGGTACAGCGGAATTCGCCGGTGGAAATATCACAGTAGGCTATTCCGGCACGTCCGTTTTCATCGAGAACCGACAGCAGGAAATTGTTGGTACGGGCTCCAGATTGTCGGAGTCCAGCAGCAGACCGGGCGTTACGATGCGCACAATATCGCGTTTGACCATACCTTTAGCCTGGCGCGGGTCCTCCACCTGTTCGCAGACGGCGACCTTGTAGCCTTTTTCAATAAGGCGGCTGATATACTGCTGCGCAGCATGATGAGGAACTCCCGCCATGGGCACCGGGTCTTCGGCGTTGCGGTCGCGCGTTGTCAGAGTAAGATCGAGTTCACGTGCAGCGGTCTTCGCATCTTCGAAAAACATCTCGTAAAAGTCGCCGCAACGGTAAAACAGAATGCTGTCCGGGTTGAGCGCCTTCATTTCGATGTAATGCCGCATCATGGGCGTATCGGCTGAATTGCGTCCGTTCTGTTCCGTATCTTTATTGGTCTTCATACAAAATCTATCCGTCAGGGTATCGGTTGATTCAATCGTCGCCGTTCAGGATTTCTTTCAGCACTCCTTCGGCCAGAGTGTAAGGGTCGGTGCGTCTTGAAGCAAGCATTTCACGCCATTGAGGATCAAGCTTTTTTTCGAGCACTGCGTTTATCTTCAATTGAACGTGCTCGTGCAGAAGATCGAATAATTGCAGCTCTGCGCGCTCGCGGGCCCGTTTCGCCAGGACGCCGCTTTCGAGCATGAAAGCGTGATGTCCGTCAAGAGCCTGCCCAAGTTCGGCTATACCTTCGTTTCTGAACGCGACTGTTTTCACTATCTGCGGACGCCAGACCTGCGGCCCGCCGTCCGGGAGCAGTTCAAGTACGCCGCGAATATCGTTGACGGTACGTTCAACCCCCTCGCGGTCTGCCTTGTTGACTACAAAGATGTCGGCTATTTCCATAATGCCGGCTTTGATGGCCTGCACTTCGTCGCCCATGCCGGGAGTAAGCACTACAATCGAACTTGTCGCAAGTCTGCGCACTTCGACTTCAGCCTGTCCGGCTCCGACCGTCTCAACTATGACGATCTGTGCGCCCCAGGCTTCCATGACGGCGCTTACGTCGCAGGCAGCCCGCGAAAGTCCGCCGGTCTGGCCGCGTGTGGCCAGCGAGCGGATGAAGACGCCTTCGTCATCGGCGTGCCTGCTCATGCGGATGCGGTCACCAAGAATCGCTCCTCCAGAAAACGGACTGGAAGGGTCGATTGCCACTACTCCAACTTTGCATCCTTGTTTGCGGTAATGGCTTATCAGGCAGTCGCAGAGCGTGGATTTTCCGGCTCCCGGACTGCCGGTTATGCCTATAATGCGCGCCTTGCCGCTCTGTGGATAAAGACGCTTCATTTCGGCGCGGGCCTGCGGCAAACCCTCTTCGATGTCGCGCATCAGTCGTGAAGCCGTGCGGGTATCGCCCTGATAGACTTTCTCATACACCGTTTCCTCCTTGTCCGTATCTGCATCGAACCGGAAATTGTCCGCCGACTTCACCAGACTGCCAACAGCCGGTTTCAGGGTGCACCGTTGAAGAGCGGGTTCGAACGCGTCAGCTCGAAAACGAATCTGAAAGGAAATTTTATTTTCCCGTTTTCTATTATTCCGGGCGGCGGATTCGGAAAGGGCGCGGCGGTCGATACCGCCGAAATGGCGGCCCTGTCCAGAAAATCAACGCCTGACGAACGCATCAGATCGGCTTTTTCAAGATAACCCTTGTCATCCAGCGTTATCATAAGCAGGGTGTTGCGCGTCTGGTAGCCATAGATTCTGAAATGCGGGTCGTACTGCATCTGAGCTTCAACCGGATGCCAATTCTGGGCCACCTTGCGTTTGATGCGGTTGTAATATACGGCGTACTTGAAGCCCTTGGTGTTGAGCCAGGTTTCCTCTGCCTCATCGACGTTTTCCAGATAATCGTTCATCGGAGCGCCGCGCGCCAGTTCCTGACTGTCGTTGAAGCTGGGCAGCAGACTTTTCGGAATGTTGCTGTCCATAAGGCTTTTTCCGGGACCTTCGCGATTGTCGTTTTCTTCGAAAAGCATCTCCAGACGCTCGGCGTTGCCGTTCAGATTGCGTTTCTCTTCCTTGCGGTTCTTGAACTGGCTGCGCTGCCCCGAATCATCCAGGTCGAGTTTCATTGTCATTTTAAGGTCAGGAATGAGCAGCGATTTTTCCTTGCGTCCGCCCATGAAATCCTGCTGTTCCTGCGGCGCTCCCACAACCAGACGGTCTTCCCGCTGCTGGAATTTCTCCTGCGGTTTTTCAAACCCCTTGTTGCTGATTTTGTGTGTGACGTTTTCTTCCGGGGCGGTACGGCGCGCTTTTGTTTCTTTCTTTACCTTTGAGTCATACTGACTGACAAACTTCGCGTCATCCGGCTTTTCTTCTTTTTCCGGCATGACGATATCTACAATCTGCCCGTCCGGTCGCTGCTGTTCCGGTTCCTTTTCTTTAAGCTGCTCTTCCTGCGGCTTTTTTTCGTCTTCCTGACGTGTAACCTTTACCTGCTGCGGCTGAGTCTGCTGTTTGATGCTGCGGTTGCGCATCCATTGTTCGGCAGTAAGGCGACGCATTTCAATCGGCTGCAAATTCAGCGGCTTATGCTCAGGTGAGAGTTCGGTCGCCAGCAGCAGCACAAGCCAGAGAAGCAGGACGGACAGCGGCACAAACGGCCCCAGCCTTCTTAAATGTCCCCTCTTTCTCTGTAAGCGCCACTCATCCAGATGCATTTAAAAACTCCACTGAATACACTCAGCCAATCAATTATGTTAACATCCCGGCAGTCCATGGTCAAAAAATTGCGAAGTTTTATAGCGTCCGTACTCAAGCCGCGCAGAAAGGACTAAATGCGTTTTCAGGTGTGTTTTTTCAATCTGTCAAGGCCGAATTTCTTTGAAAGAATGCGGTCAAGCAGGCCCGTCGGCAGCCAGTGCTTTACAAAGGGCAGCTGCTGCGCGCCGTGACCGTAGCGCCACACAGCCGGCGGATTGTCCTTTTCCAGCTGTTCAAGCAATTTCGCGGCGAAATCTTCGGCTGATGTGGGGCTGTTCTGGCTCATGCGGGCGCGTTTTGCCAGAAATTCCGCAGCATTGGAGTACAGCGATCCCCCCTGCGGCGGCGTGCCGATGGAATCCGCCGCCGTTTCTCCGAATTTAGACCTTATTCCGCCTGGTTGTACGCTGATTACTTTTATTCCGAATGGCGCAAGCTCCATACGCATGGTGTCGGAGAGCGAGTTAAGCGCCGCTTTAGACGAGCAGTAGGCTCCGGCGTAAGGAGTAGCCGTAACACCCGAAACGCTGCCTATATTTGCAATGATTCCGCCGCCCTGCTTAACCATGTGCGGAATTACGGCCTGGCTGACGGCAACCTGTCCCAGAACGTTGGTTTCGAACTGCAGACGCAGTTTGTCAAGCGACAGTTCGGCCACCGGCCCGATAAGGCCGAAGCCGGCATTGTTTATAAGAATGTCGATGCGCCCGGTCCGGCGGATGATTTCATCAACGGCGGCGGCAATTGATTGCGAGTCGGTGACATCCAGCGCCAGCGCGTACAGATGCTCGCCAGCCATATCGGCCAGCGTGCCGGGCCTGCGCGCCGTGGCAAAAATTTCGTATGCCCCGCCACGCATGGCTTCGGCCAGCGCCC
>JAKQSH010000438.1 GCA_029570245.1 Deltaproteobacteria bacterium
CTCCCGTTCCTTTCAGACGAAAACCGACCGGAAGGTGAAATCCGGTCGGTTTTTTCATAAAAAATAAACATGCATTTGAAAATTACGGCCTTTCACATTATGATTGTTAAAGTTTGATTAGAGCAATGGAATAACTGGAGGATCATTATGTCTGCAAGGCGCTTTTTTATTCTGGTGACTGTGGCGTTTTTTCTGCTGGTTCTGGCGGCCTGCGGTTCCGATTCTGACGATTCTGCTGACGGCGACGCCGCAGAATCCGACGGAGATGCTGCGGAATCCGATGGCGACGGAGAGCTGACGCCTGGCGATGAAGATGGAGATGTGGCGGAAAGCGCTGAAGAAAATGAAGACGCTGAGCAGGTCGAAGAATCCGACAGCGAAGGAGAAACAGAAGTCGATGCCGAGCAGGGACTACCGGACAGACTGCCTTTCGAATTCACCCGCGATCCGGACGGCGAACCGCTGAGCGAAGCCGAAATTGCGGCTTTTACCAAAAAGATAACCGGGTTGTGGAAACAGGTCGATTGGTTCAAATGGATTGTCCGCATCAGTCACGGCATGCACGCCTCCACCAACGAGAACGATTATCTGGTTTTCTGGCACGATGTCCGTCCTGTAAAATCCGGTGACACGGTTACATGGCGTCATACCCAGGACGGCGGCGCTCACAACATTATGATTCCTTCTCCCAAAATCCTTTCACAGGCCATGGCCGGCTATCTCTCCACCGGCGACGAAACAATGGCTTACGTGACGGAGCAGTACTGCAAAGGCATAACCGCCACAATGAAGGGCATGATGTGGGACGAAAACGATCCGGTTAAATATCTCATGGCGCGCAACATTGTCAACGTCAATCACGAATACGAAGTTGACGGCGGGCGCAAGAAGGCTGTTGATTACACCGCCTGGTACAATACTTACAGTGCATGGAACACCGCCCGCTTGCATTTCCCGAACAACCCTTACTGGGGTGATATTTACGTCACCAACCAGCGTTCAAAAGACGATGTGCCGCACATATTCACTGCTGGAGCCTGGCTGCCGTGGCTGATCGAATCCGCCCAGGATGAAAAAGTGCGCAGCGCCTGTGCCGAAACCTGGGAGTATCTGCAGGGCTTTACAAAAGACATCGTCGATTCCGGTTACATGATCCGTACCAAGAACGAAAACGGCGAGGCGGAAATTCCGCTCAACGAAAACGGCACAATCAAAGACCTCGCCAGTTTCGTGCTGTTCGAGGAATTCATTCCCAACGCAGAATGCAATGCCAAACTCTCTTCCGCCATTATGAGCTACGGAGCTCCGCTTGAGAACGACTGCGAATACGGATTCGGAGGCAGCTATGAAGGGCTGGCAACCGGCTCGCATTATTTCAACTACGCCATCATCCGCAATTTCCATATCGCAGCCATTCTCAATACGATCCGCATCGGAGAAAACGAAATGGCTCTGAAACTGCTTGAGGGACTTGCACAGCGTATTGACGGTTACATCAACGACGACAAGAAACGGGAACAGTATGCCGGAGAGTGGGACAAAGACCTGGCGGTTTACGCTCTTCAGAGTGCAATAGTCGGTCTGCCGCTCACGGCGCGTGAAGCACGTCTGGTGGAACAGTATTATTCCAGCACCGTCGATTCTTTCTCGACCTGGCAATACTGGGATTTGTGGGACGAATCCATCCCCGACGGAGAATACGCTTACGAACCGCCTACGGATGCGAACGTTGTTTCGGCTGAGAACGTGGCGTTCTTTCTCAATTACTGCTGGTCGCCGCTGAAGAATCCCGCCGGAGAAAAATTCGTAGACTGCGACATCGTGCTTGATCCGACGCAATGGGGCGAATAACAAATTGAATTCATGGTAGTGAAATGAAAAAAACATCTGCATTGTTCATATTCGGGAGAGGCTTCGGCCTCTCTCTTTTTATTGCCGCTCTTGCTTTTCTGGTTTCCGCAACCGCGTGCTCTTCTGCCGACGATGGTGAAGACAATCCGCCGGATGGCGACCTGGAGCTAGAAACTTCCGAAGACGACATTGAGTATGAATCGGATGTCGCTTCAGACGGCGACGCAGACTCCGGGGAAACGGAAGCGGAAATAGAATGGGGACCGATTGATCCACAACTGGCGCCGGACGATCTGGTTCTGCCGCCATTCGAAAATGTCGAAGTCGAACTGCCGCAGGGAGTCAAAGTACGTGTCGCTTCCTATAACGTATACGGGTTCAACTTCGCCGACGCCGCCACAATCGGATCAATGCTTGGCAGCTTGAATCCAGACCTGATCGCATTGCAGGAGATGCGCGCCGC
>JAKQSH010000439.1 GCA_029570245.1 Deltaproteobacteria bacterium
GTGTCTTGGAAATAAGAACCTGAATAACCTCGGACGGAATGGTCTTGATTTCGCCGGCGATGACCTGTCCGGTGCTGCCGTCGATGGAGATCATGTCGCCTGCATGCAGGACTTTGTCGCCGACTTTAAGAGTCTGCTTGACATAGTCGATTTCAAGCGCGCCGCAACCAACGACGCAGACTTTGCCCATCTGGCGGCCTACGACGGCGGCGTGAGCGGTCATACCGCCCCGGGCGGTAAGAATACCGTTTGCGGCTTTCATGCCCTTAATGTCGTCCGGGCTGGTTTCGATGCGAACCAGGATGACCGGATAATCTTTTTTGGCCTTGGCGAAGGCGTCGTTGGCCGAGAACACGATGTGTCCGGCGGCGGCGCCCGGACCGGCGTTCAGGCCTTTGGCCAGCATGCGACCTTCTTTAAGCGCCTTGGCTTTGTCTTTCGGGTCGAAGATCGGCTGCAGGAGCTGGTTCAGCGAGTCTGGCTGAATGCGCATGAGGGCTTCTTCTTTGCTGATGATACCTTCTTCTGCCATTTCAACGGCTATGCGCACTTCCGCCAGACCGGTGCGTTTTCCGTTGCGGGTCTGAAGCATGTAGAGCTTGCCCTTCTGAACGGTGAACTCCAGGTCCTGCATGTCTTTGTAGTGTTTTTCAAGCTTGGTGCGGATAGCCACCAGCTGCTTGTAGGCCTGGGGATCGTATTTTGCCAGCTGTTCGATGCTTTCGGGGGTGCGCACTCCGGCCACAACGTCTTCACCCTGGGCGTTCATCAGGAATTCGCCGTAGAAAACGTTTTCGCCGGTGGACGGGTCGCGGGTGAACGCAACGCCGGTGCCCGAATCGTCGCCCATGTTGCCGTAAACCATCGACTGTACGTTGACTGCGGTGCCCCATTCATCGGGAATTTTATTCATCTTGCGATAAATTATGGCGCGTTCGTTGTTCCACGAATTGAAAACGGCCTTGATGGCTCCCCACAGCTGTTCTTCCGGGTCTTCCGGAAAGGTTTTGCCGGTGTTCTGTTTGATCATGGCCTTGAACTCGGCGACGAGTTCCTTCAGGTCGGCGGCGGTGAGTTCAACGTCGTGCTTTACGCCACGGGCGTGCTTTTTGGCTTCGATGATTTTTTCGAAGGGATCGAGTCCGTCCTTGCCGGCTTCAACGTCCATGACGACATCGCCGTACATAGCCACGAAGCGACGGTACGAGTCGTAAGCAAAACGCTCATTGCCGGTCTGCTCGATGATGCCTTTTACGGTTTCATCGTTCAATCCGAGATTGAGGACTGTATCCATCATACCGGGCATGGAAGCGCGGGCGCCTGAGCGCACGGATACCAGCAGCGGGTTCTTGCGGTCGCCGAATTTGGCTCCCATTTCTTTTTCAACTTTGGTCAGAGCACTCTTGAGTTCCTTTTCGATGCCGGTGGGGAACTTGCCGCCCGACTTCTGGAAATAAGTGCAGACTTCTGTTGTAATAGTGAATCCGGCGGGTACCGGCAGGCCGAGATTGGTCATTTCGGCCAGGTTGGCGCCTTTGCCGCCGAGCAGATTCTTCATGCCGGCGTTTCCGTCTGATTTGCCGCCGCCAAAGAAATACACGTTCTTCGTCATAAGTTTCCTCCTGATATCGTGTAGGTCTGAACGAAATGAATAGACTTGAAATGCTATTCAAATTCATAAGAGTACGAAAAAAATCAACCGGATGCATGCTAGCAAAACTGAATGCCATAAGCAATGCAAAACATCATCAAAAATTCAATTTCTGCACTTTTAATGCTTTCATTTTCATTTTTCACAGATGCAATGGAAGGCCGTTCAATCTCTTACCCTTATAAAATCAGTCTTCCTTTTTTTCGAACCATATTTCGCCGTCGAAGGTGCGCAGCCTCGTTCCATTGTCGTCGTTGCTTACGATTCTATCTTTCAGAATCGGAACCTTGCCGTGCGGCGTATCCACCGCATAAGTTGGAATGGCCATGCCGGGCAGGTAGCCGCGCAGAGAGTCCATGAGTTCAAGACCACGGTCGATGCTCAAGCGGAAATGGCGCGTGCCGCGCTGACGGTGGGGATGGAAAATATAGTACGGTTTGACGCGTATCAGCAGCAGTTTCTGGAAAAGCTCCATAAGCGTTTCCCGACGGTCGTTGACGCCTTTTAAAAGTACGCTCTGGTTGCCGAGTTGAATTCCAGCCCGACTGAGAATATCGCAGGCTCCGGCGGCTTCTGCTGTTATTTCGCGCGGGTGATTAAACTGTGTGTTGAGATAAAGTGGGTGAAACTCAGCCAGCATTCCGGCCAGCTCCGGTGTTATGCGCATGGGTAGAGTTGCCGGCAGACGCGAACCTATACGCAGGATTTTTACATGTTTTATTTCGCGCAGACGTGAAAGTCTGTCGTGCAGAATTTCATCCGAAAGCATCAGCGGGTCGCCGCCCGTTACTAAAACGTCGCAGATTTCGGAATGACCCTTTATATATTCCAGCGCTCGATCAAAGCTGTCGGGTCTTGGTTTGCGCAAGGTGCGGCGCTTGCGGAAGCAGTGACGACAATATGCCGCGCAGCTGTCGCTTACGCATAGTGCAACGCGGTTGGGATAAAGGTGAATCATGTCTTCGACCGGCGAATGTTTTTCCTCTAGCAGCGGGTCTTCCAGACCGTCAGGGTCAAAAAGCTCGCGCTCGTCGGGCAGAACTTGCAAGCGAATAGGGCAGGTCGGGTCGAATGGGTCGATCAAACCCAGAAAATACGGCGTAAGAGACCAGCGATAAGCCTCGCCGGCGCGGCGCATTCCTTCTTTCTCCTGGGCTGAAACGGAAATGCAGTTCGTGAGTTTGTCTATATCGCGAATGCCTGCCGACATCTGCCAGCGCCAGTCATTCCATTCTGCATCTGCAATGTTTCTGTACGCCGGGTGTCTTGGCGCTTTTACTGCTTCGATATGCATTTCAGAAAAATCCTTAACAATACGGTTTCCAAACCGGCGCAGATTAAACATCAATGCTCACGCCATTTCAAGCTGAATCTGGCGATCTTTTTTCGAAAGCCGGAAACCGATTCGGCTGGACATGAGTTTTCGGCGATGTTAAACTAAAAATCCACGCGGCGTCAGACTGCATGTCAGGTGTCGTAATAATGCAATACAACTGATGCAATCAGGAGGTAGACATGGCAAAAGAAAAAAGCCAGGCCGTAAGAACCGCGTTGTCCATAGACCGCAGATCGGTACTTTTTTGGAGCAGTCGGAAGCCCAAGTTCCTGAATCACAAGAGGATTATGGCTACGAAGTCGAATTGCAGGAACAGGGCGGCGATGCGCAGGAAAAATCTCAGGCGCCGGTGCCGAAGCCGATGACGGCGAAGCCGCAAGTTCAGAAGGAAATCGTTTATACCAGTCCCAAAGTGCTCCTGAAGCCTGTAATTATTATTGTTGCCGGTGTTGCAGTCATGCTGGCGATAAAATTGCTTATTAACCTGGTTTCCGGCTGAATAGCCTGTTTTTGAAGAGCTGAAAAAATAAAAGCCGTATAAAATCGGAAATCCAGAAATAACTTGACTTTGTTCTTTCAATTTGTAAAAGTTTCGCCTCGCAGGTGAACTCTTAATGGTTTTTGCCTGTTTTCGGCCCAGGTAGCTCAGTAGGTAGAGCAGCG
>JAKQSH010000485.1 GCA_029570245.1 Deltaproteobacteria bacterium
AAGTCTTCCTTGACCCGGACGAAGAACGCCTTCTGGCTCAAACCCGTAAAACCGGCGAACACGGAGAAGCCCAGACCTCAGGCATAGTGCTGCCTACTCATGCCGAACTTGATGAAAGCGGCGAATCACGCCCGGACACAGAAGTAGTTTACCGCAGACTTTCCGCCGACTCTGAAACAGAAAGCGACAGCGGTTTCGAATATCTGACGCCGCCTCCTGAGCAGCGCAAATCAAAACCGGCAACAGAAGCCGCAGTCCCGAAAGAAACAGACGAAAAGGAGCCGTTACAACCGGAAAACGTCACACCAAGAAGCTGGAGCGACGGTCTGGAAAAAACACGCAAAACCGGCTTCATCTCAAAACTGAACGGACTTATCTTCGGCAAAAAGCAGATCGACGACGACATACTGGAGCAGCTTGAGGAGGTTCTGTACACAGCCGATATCGGTCCGACCGCCGGAAAACTTTTCGATATTGTGGCGCAGGAGGCCAACCGCAAGGAACTGCGCGACCCCGAACGCCTTATGGCCCTGCTGAAAGATGAAATTTTCTCCATACTTCAGAAGGCACAGAAGCCGTATTCGCTTGAAGGCCACAAGCCGCAGATAATAATGATGGTGGGAGTAAACGGCGTAGGAAAAACAACAACCATCGGCAAGCTGGCCTGGCAGTACAAACAGCAGGGAAAATCCGTAATGCTCGCAGCGGCCGACACTTTCCGAGCCGCCGCAGTGGAACAGCTGTGTCACTGGGGCGAACGCAACGACGTTCCGGTAATAAAAGGCGACGGCAACGCTCCTCCGGCCAGCGTGGTCTTCAATGCCGTAAACGCAGCAAAAGCCAGAGAAGTTGACATTCTTATCGTAGATACCGCCGGTCGTTTGCATACCAAGTTCAATCTTATGGAAGAGATGAAAAAAATGACCAAGGTAGTCGAAAAAGCCATTGACCGCGGCCCGGACCAGATATGGCTGGTTATCGACTCCAACACCGGACAGAACGCCATCAATCAGGCGCAGAAATTCAACGAGGATGTCGGCCTGACCGGCCTTATTCTGACCAAACTGGACGGCACAGCCAAAGGCGGCGTGGTCATTGCAATCACCGACCAACTGGGGTTGCCCATACACTATATTGGCATCGGAGAAGGCATTCAGGACCTGCGCCCCTTCGACGCTAAAGCGTTTACTGAAGCGCTGTTTTAACGGCATACTTCAATTTATATGAAATGAATGCGCACGCATGAGTGAAGCGCAACGCCCACGGCATCACTCGGATGGAACATCAAAACAAAGCGCCGATTCGGGCTGTTCCGTTTTAATGATCTTTTCGATCTCATAACCCTGGTTTTTTATTTTTTCCAGCAGAGATGAGTATGTTTCATTGTCCATAACCGGACAGCGGGAAAGTATCCAAAGATAGTCCCGGCTGGGATGTCCGACCACGGCATAGCGGTATTCAGAATCAAGTTCAATTATCCAGTAATCGCCCCAGAAAGGACGGAAGAACGAAACTTCAAGCCTGGCGTTTGTATTGCCGTCCTTAATTCGTGCAATACCTATGGCTTCTTTTTTCTTTCCGTCAGGAGAGTCAAGCGAACAGCGATTGACAACATCAATCTGACCGTCTTCGCGCAACACATATGAAGCGGAAGAAGCGACACAGCCTTTCTGAAACCACGCCGGCAGGCGGGCGATTTCATACCAGTTTCCGAGATATGACGCCAGCTCTACTTTGTTGACGGTTTTCAGTTCATCAAGAGCAAGCCGTTCAGTAGTTGTTCTGCACCCGGCAGCCAGAGCCGCAATAACCAGAAGAACAAGAAAAATGCTTTCACGAGTATGCATTGCGTAAATTCTTTCATTGTTCGGGCTGAACATGCAGGTGCAGACTCATTTTTGAGGCTGGAGCACAGCCTGCAGAATCATATTTTCTCCGCCTTCCACAGCTTCAACCCGGTGGATGGATCGAGCGTGCGTTCGGCGGCTGCGCCTTCGAATTCGAAAATCTGATATTCGGCCACGATCACGCAACAGCCCTCAAAGACATGTCCGCCACGCGTGCGTCCGTCGCCTTCGCCGACTATCATGTGCAGATGCGCAAAGGGCTTGCCTTCCAGCAGCGAGACGTTGCCGACACAGCTTAGAATCTCCACTTCGTCTGCGATGTCGAAAGTGTTGTAATGCCCTTCTTTGAAATCGTAAGCGCCAAGTTTTACCGCCGAAGCGGCGCCGATAACAGACACCGCCGCCGAGCCGATTTCGTTTTCCTCAAGATACGAGGTAAGCCATTTCAGCAGATCGGAGCCTTGCGGCATGCGGCCCTGATGGATTTTTTTTGCGGAATAAATATCGGACATTTGCTTTTTAGTTTCCTTCGGATCAAATGATTACACCTTGAAAATTCCCATCTCGAAAAGCAGATTGGCGGCGGATCCATAAACCCCGGCATCCTCCCACAACTGCCCGCAGCGTATTTCCAGACCGTCGTGAACCGCCGGATAAGAATAACGACGGATGAACTCAATCATCATCGGACTGAACAGGTCCAGCGAACGCGACAGACCGCCGCAGAAAAGCAGCAGCTTAAGGTCCAGCAGGTCAAGCACGCCGGCCAGCATGATTCCAAGCGCCTTGCCCATTTCGGCCCAATAAACGCGAGCCTCGGCGTTTCCGGCACGCGTAAGCTCCGACAGACGACGCGGAATGTCTGCGTCCGACTCCACACTGTCGAGCACCGGCCTGAAATCGTCTTCCTTGACGCGCCGGATAAGCGCCGTTTGCGAGGCCAGAGTTTCGATGCAGCCGCGACTGCCGCAGTTGCACGGCACGCCTTCCGGGTCGCTGTTGATGTGTCCGATTTCTCCGGCCATGCCGCGCACACCGCGCCAGATTCTTCCGTCAAGACAGATGCCTCCGCCGAAACCGGTGCCCAAAGCCAGACAGAGAAAATTGCGTTCTCCCTGCGCCGCACCGCACCACTGTTCGCCGCGCGCGATTGCGTTAACGTCGTTTTCGAGCTCAACGCGCATTTTAAGCCGCTCGGAAAGAGCCTGGCGCATAGCGAAGTTTTCCCATTCAGGGAAATGCGGCGAACGGGTTACGACGCCGCCCGGAACATCTATGGCGCCCGGTGCGCCGATTCCGCAACCAATGATATCTTCCCGACTGACTGAATTTTCAGACGCCAGCTCGTCTATGACGGCAGCACAGATTTCCACAATACCGACGCGTCCCTTATCGAAAGCCGAAAGGCGCCGGGCTTTCGAAGTTACAAGACGCCCTTCCAGGTCAAGAAGCCCGGCTTTGATGTTGGTTCCGCCTATATCAATTCCAATGCAGTATTTCATTGCAAAAGCTCCCGGAAATGTTTTTCCCTGATTGTAGTCTATACGGCAGGCATTTACAGTCAAGGAAGCGGGCTCTGAAAGTGAAAAATATCGAATAATCAAGCTTGTAGGTTTGACCCGGCTTGTGTTATACCACCTGTGCGCACCGCAATGGTAGCACAGGATGTAAATTAAGCATTCGTGTTTGAAATGAAAGGATTTTGGTTATGGCGGGCAAGAGCATGGACGAAAGATTTGAAAGCTGGCTGTTCAACGAAGACCTCTCCGAAAGCGACCCCATTATCGACGAATTAATCAATCTCGAAACAGAAAGACAGGCAAGGCGGATTGTACTGATTCCTTCCGAATCAATCTGCAACCCCGGAGTGCGCCGAGTACTGGATTCCTCGCTGTCCAACTTATATTGCGAGGGATATCCCTCGAACTCCACGCTGGGTCTGGACGAGGACGAACTGAGCGACCTGCCCTTCCAGATCACGCACTACAGACGTTATTCCGACCGTCGTTTCTACAAAGGTAACGACTACACCAACATCATCGAAGCTCTTTGCCGCCGCCGCGCCGCAGAAGCCTTCGCCAACAAACTCGTTCCAGCTGAACGCATTTTTGCTAACGTGCAGCCGCTTTCAGGCGCACCCGCCAACCTTGCGGCTCTGGACGCCTTTATGAATCCTGGCGACACGCTGATGGGCATGGACCTGATGCAGGGCGGACACCTTTCGCACGGCAGTCCCTTCCACGTCACAGGCCGCAACTATCGCATCGTTTCATACGGAGTCGATCCGAAAACAGAAGTGTTCGATTACGATCAGATTATGGAACTGGCCAAGCAGAGCCGCCCGAAGGTCATCGTGGCCGGCTTCACATCATATCCATGGGCGCCGGACTGGAAGAAATTCCGCGCCATCGCCGATGAAGTCGGCGCAATCCTCATGGCAGACATCGCACATCCCGCCGGTCTGGCCATCGCCGGCGCATATCCAAGCCCGGTAGGTTACGCCGACGTAATCAGCTTCACCACGCATAAAACACTGATGGGGCCGCGCGGTGCGGTGGTTCTGACCACCAACGAAGAACATTTCAACCGCGTCAACATGGCGGTGTTCCCCGGTCAGCAGGGCGGACCGCATCTCAACACCATCGCCGGAATCGCGGCTGCGTTCAAGATCGCAAAGACCGACAAGTTCAAAAAGCTCATGTTCAACATCGTCGATAACGCGGCTCATATGGTCAAATGCCTTAAAGAAGCCGGACTGGGCCTGTCTTACGGCGGCACCGACACGCACCTGATCGTGGCCGACCTGAAGACTCTGGGCAAAAAGAACGGCGAGTATCTGCTGGGCGAACCGGCGGCGCGCATTCTGGAACTGGCCGGAATCGTCACAAACAAAAACACCATCCCAGGCGACACCGAAACACCGCTCTGCACCGGTATCCGCATGGGTACGCCGTGGATCACCCAGCGCGGAATCAGCAAAGAACAAATCAAAGAGCTGGCAGGTTACATAGTGAAAATTCTGTCCGGCATAGAGCCGTTCCATTACGACGGCGTCGTCAAAATGCTGCCGCGCGGTAAAATCGACCTGAAGACGCTTGAAGAAGTCAAAGCCGGAGTTGATGCGCTGGCATCCTCGCTGGACGGCGAAGCCGCTCCGCAGCATTCGGCCTGGCCGCATTTCAGCTTCCTGTCGCCGGTGGAAACGAAACCTTTCGAGAAGACAGCAGATGCGGAAACCAAAGCCGTGCTCATCCCGACCCGCATGCTGAAAATCACCGGCCCGCGTGTTGACGCCGCCATTCAGAATCAGGTCACCAACGACGTTTCGAAGTTGGCCGACGGCGAGTCGATGCGTACGCTCATGCTCAACCCGGACGGTTCGGTAATGGACGACGTGCTTGTAATTCGTGTCGGAGAGCGCAATGAAGAGCGCGGCACCGGCTTCTGCATCGTGCCCAATCCCAATAACGCCGACATGGTTACGGCCTGGCTGCGCGGCAACGCTGAAGGCTACATTCTCTTCGAGCCTGCCGACATCACCGCAAAAATCGAAGGCCCGGTAACGGTGGAAGACTACGGTTCATCGGACTTCCCGACCAGCAAGCGCCGCGCCATAATGCACATCATCGGAAAAGACGCCCGCGCCAAGGCCGAAAAACTGGCCAAAGCCGCCGACGAAAGTGCAATCATCATCACGCCCAAGGGCGGAGACGACGCTTACGTAACAATTCCTTATCTCAAAATCGAAGAAACGCTCGGCAAACTGGCTGGTCTGGGCATCGCTCCGGCAGGCATCGAAGCCGACAAGGAATGGCGCAAGAATGCCGGACTGCCCTGCTACAGCAATGGTCCGGTAAAGGCAAAAGACCTTGACGAGAAGTGGTTTGATCTCTACAAACCCTACTTCGTCGGACAGCTCAAAGTCGCCGAAGGCACCGCGACTGAAGCCAAGCCGGAATGGTGCTGGAAAGAGCCAGTAGAAGCGCTCAAACGCACTCCGCTTTTTGAAGAACACAAAAAGCTCGGCGCACGCATCGTACCTTTCGCCGGTCACGAAATGCCGGTCTGGTACAGCAACATCGAAGAAGAGCATACTGCCGTGCGCACTACGGGCGGCATCTTCGACGTTTCACACATGGGCGTATTCGAAATTTCCGGTCCAAACGCTACAAGCTTCCTCGATCTGGTCAGCACCAACTATACCCGCTGGCTGGCTGACGGAGAAGCGCATTATTCCTACCTGCTCGATCCAGACGGCAAGGTCATTGACGACATTTATATTTACCGCTACGCCTGGGACCGTTATTTCATGGTGGTTAACGCATCCAATGAAGCAAAAGACTGGAACTGGCTGAACAGCGTAAACAAAGGAGAAGTCCTCATAGACCGTCAGATTCCGCAGCGTCGCAATCTCAACCCTGCCGTACTGCGGAACCTGAAAGACCCGGCCAATGGCGAGGATCGCCGCATCGACATCGCCTTCCAGGGCCCTAAGTCGCTCGAAGTGCTGATGAAGCTCTGCGACCGAGACGACGAACGTTTCCGCCTCTCGGCAATGAAACGCAACGGCTGTATGGAACTTTCGCTGTGCGGCTTCCCGGTTGCGATTTCTCGCACAGGATACACCGGCGAAGAATACGGTTACGAAATATTCGTACATCCAGATAACTCTGTAAAGGTCTGGCAGCGCATACTCGAAGTCGGCAAAGATTTCGGAATTCTGCCGATAGGACTGGGCGCCCGCGATTCGCTGCGCGTTGAAGCCGGCTTCCCGCTTTACGGACACGAACTGGCCGGCGAACATGAACTGTGGCCGCATGTTGCGGGATTCCCAGGCTATGTCAAATTCCATAAACCGTTCTTCATCGGCAAGCAGGCCATGCTGAAGATAGAAGCCCAGCGCAGCGATATTCTGGTTCGCTTCACGGTGACAGCCAAAGGAGTACGCGCTCCGCGCACCGGCGACCCGGTCGTTTCAACACGAGGCGACGTTATCGGCTACGTGACCAGCTGTGCCGGAACTCCGTCCGGCGATATGGTGGGTCTGGCGATTGTAAAGGTCAAGGCGGCCAAGCCCGGCGCAATCTCGATATTCTCCATCGGCGGCAGCCAGAAGGTGAAGCCACTGGCCCCGGCGGACTGGCAGTCGGGCGACAAGACCTATGTTCCGACTCCGGCGGAGATCATCAGCCGATTCCCGGCCAGACCCAGCGCAATGAAAAAACTTAAAATCGCCGATATAATCTGCAACGAAAAGAAATAACCGACAATAGATATCATTACACAGAAGGCGCGCCGGATGGCGCGCCTTCTGTGTTTATTGCGGCAGAATATTACCTTCAATTTTCCTTCAGAAAAGCGTAGGCGACCTTCAATTGCCAGTCGTTGTCTGCGATGGCGGAGTTGGTGAGTTCCTTTTTCAGAAGCTCCAGAGCATGAGCGTCTACCATATCAGGCGGAATGGAAGCAAAACTGCGCAGGCTTTCAGTCAGTTCCGGTGCGGCCAGGTCGTCCGGCTGCGGAACCAGAAGATCGGGATGAATGCCGTCCTTGTCGATATTGCGTCTGTTCGGCGTGTAATAATGTGCAACGGTCAATTTCAGGCCGCTGCCGTCGTCCAGTTCTATGATATTCTGCACCGACCCC
>JAKQSH010000504.1 GCA_029570245.1 Deltaproteobacteria bacterium
TCGAAAGCGATGCAGGAGCGGGTTTTCAGGTTTTTTATTGTTGCGCCGGAGCGGTTAAGCAGACGCACGTAATGTTTCAGTCTGCTTCCATCCGGGCCGTCTTCAAGTTCGATGCGCTGTTCTTCTTCAAGAAGATCGAACTCATCAGCATCCTGCCACGAAAGACCGAATGCCGAATATTCGCTGAGGGCCCGCCCGTTTTCGGGCAGAAATTCCGCTTTGACTTTTTCGCGCCCTTCTCCGCCGAATTCAACACTGACGCCGAATGCTTTTCCTGCAAAAACGGAGCTCAGGCGCCCGGCAACTTCCAGAATGGATTTCCGTCTTTCTTTTTCGTTTTCCGGCCAGATGTCCGGCGGGGTCAGCATAAAATCCATGGCCGCCGTTTCATCGCAGCGCCACCTGTCCCCCAGCGCTTTCAGTATTACATCGCAGGATTTCTGCTGAAATTCCTTGTCAGATTCAGGTGCGGTGTCCGTATCGCTTTTAATGTCGCAGGCGCAGATCGAAAACACCAGTATAACAAGTACGATAAAATTTTTTCTCATTGAGGATTTCCTTCCGGCGTTCCGACCAGTCCAAGTTCTCCGGCGGCGCCTTTCATGGCTGCGATTACGGTGTCGATGTGTTCTTCCAGTTCTATTCCCAGTTCAATAGCACCCTGGCGGATGTCGTCGCGGCTGACGGCACGGGCGAAAGCCTTGTCCTTCATTTTTTTTATGACGGACCTGGCTTCGACTTCGAATATCGAACGGCTGGGTTTGACCAGCGCACAGGCCGTAACGAAACCGCTCAGTTCATCAACTGCAAAAAGAACCCGCGCCATAAGCGAATCGCGCGGGATTCCGGTGTATGTTGCGTGAGACATTACGGCCCGGCGCAGATTTTCGGGATAACCGAGTTTTTCCAGAATGCGTTCTCCTTCGTAAGGGTGGCTTGCCGCATCCGGGAATTTCTCGTAGTCGAAGTCGTGAATCAGTCCGACGACGCCCCACAGCTCCTCATCCTCTCCGAAACGCCGGGCGTACGCCCGCATGGCGCATTCGACCGCCAGAGCGTGCTTGCGCAAACTGTCCGATAAGGTGTAACTGCACAGCAGCTCCCATGCGGTCTGCCTGTCGCGACTTAAATCATATTCCGGGCTCATCGTTGTCTCCGTTCATGGTGAACGATTTTGTCAAAACAGTATAAATGTGCAGATGCGGTACTGCAAGTAAAGGCTTGTGCAGACTGCGTCCGGTTGCTTTATGAATTGCAATTTGTCATCTTATGTCAATATTATTGATGTTACGATTTAAATTGCAATTGGATTCAGCCGCATATTAACATTACTTCCGGGCATGGAGTGGTGTCTGTGCCAGATATTTAATTAACAGACGGGAGAAATCGGACATGAAAAAGTGCATTTCATTGCTGGTGCTGTTTTCTCTCTTCTTGCTGCCTGGCATGCTTTGTGCTGGGGGGGGTAAGTTGACATCCCGCAGTTCTGATGCTTTTGCGCAGAAAATCCGCCAGATGCCGACCGATACTCCGCTTGAAACCTTTGTCGCCGACTACCTGAACATGCGCAACTGGGAAGATAAGCGGGATTTTGTCAGAAGCATGCGTCAGCTTGGCAAGCGTGCATACAATGCCGGGCAGTGGGACGGCGTCACGTCAACCTGGGAATACCCGCTGCCGCTCGACATGATAATTCTCGACGACCCGCCGGAGGAATATTCAGACACTCATTCGATTGACGGTGCAGCTGCGCCTGATCCGAACGAGGTCGAATACATCTACCCCGAAGACCAGGACGAGCGGTACGAGACGGTGTGCACAAGAACCACCCCATCTTACTATTTCGGTGATGTGCTGGTACTGGCAAGCAACTGTGTGTGGAATGCGGACATAACGATGGAAGGCTATTTGACAATCTTTGGAAGCTTGACGGTAACCGGACTGGGTAACGATGTATGGGTAGAGGGAAAGGACGGCAGCAACTATTCCGTTACAGTCGCTTCCATTGCCTCTCTTACCATCAATTCAAACCCCGGCTATTCGCCTTTTATCCCCGGCAGCAGCAGTTTCAAGGTTGCAGCAGGGTCTTATATTTTTGTAGGAGGAGGAAATTTGAATATAAGCTCTTATGCCGCCAACAGCACCGTAATCGGCGGAGTAGGTGGTGCCTCGTGGTATGGAATTTACGCAGCAAAGGGTTCAGACATCGTGATAGATGGAAGTACGAGCCGTAAGGTTTATCTGGAGGATGCAGCAGGAACATCAACACGCGCCTGTATACATCATCTTGGTGCCGACAGCAGCGATAATTATGGAAAGCTTCAGGTAAAAGGCGCCCGCTTCAGCGATTGCTCAAATATCGGCGTATATCTGGCCGGTGAGGGGTTTTATTCGGCGTCGCCATACACGTATACGTATATGAGTGCTCCGATCTCGGTTGAATACAGCTATTTCAATGGAGCGAAAAGCGGGGTTATGGTTGAGAATCTTACTGTGAATACTGGCGACCTCAACCTGAATCTCAATCACAACAGTGTCCTCAACTATGGAAGCAATGCGTCTTCTTCCAGTCACGCAATATATTTGCGCAATATCAGT
>JAKQSH010000037.1 GCA_029570245.1 Deltaproteobacteria bacterium
GGTGAGAAATTAATTCCTCCCAACTTGAACGAAGTGCCAATGCGGAGGTAAAAGCCCGAAAAAAAAGATGTTTTTTGTATGTAAAGATGGTATTATCAAGCGGCAAAGATTCATATTCGGGGTATAAAATTCAATAATTGATGAAAAATGCAGGTATAGCGAAATGAAAGAGATTTTCGACTTCTTTGCCGAGATAAATACCATAAGTGAAGAATCCCGTAAGGAAATTGGCCGTATTATTGAGGCCACTCCAGAAATCAAACAGCTGCCCATGGTTGCCAGAAAAATTATGGCGGTGGTTGAGAACCCCAAATCCACCGCCGGGGACCTCGAAAAAATCATTACATCCGACCAGGCTCTTACAACCCGGCTTCTTAAAATCGCCAACTCAAGTTTTTACGGACTGCTGCGCAAGGTCAACACCCTTCAGCGGGCTATCCTTGTAATAGGTTTCAAGCAGATAAAAGATATCGCCATATCGAATGCAGCCCTTAACCTCTATCGCAGCAGCGATCCGCTCAGCCAGAAACTATGGGAGCATGCCGTCGGCAACGCTATTGCTACGCGCATGATTTCGCTGGAATTCGACCGCACCGAGGCCGATGAGGCGTTTATTGCCGGTCTTCTGCACGATCTTGGAAAAGTGGTGCTGATTCGTGCCAAACCGGAAGAAACGAAAGCCATCTGGAAAGCCACGCACGACGCAAAAGTCGATCAGCTCGAAATGGAAATGGAAACCCTGGGTTTCAGCCATACGCACATGGGCGGAGAACTGGCGCATATGTGGAATCTGCCGGAAGTTACCGAATACACAGTCAGATATCATCATCACCTGCGGGAAATCCTCTGGACGGAAGCCCCGATGGAGCTGAAGACGGTAATCGCCATTGTCGGCCTGGCCGACAGATACTGTCGTTATCTCGGCATCGGGTTCGACCACCCGATAAAAGAAACTGAAATCTTCGGCAGCCCGGAAGCCGAATTTCTGAAAATCCCCAAGGGTCGCATGGAAGAATACATAGAAGAAATAAAACTGGCCTTCTATGCAGAAAGTCAGATATTCCGCTGATTTTTTTGTTCATAATTTTTCGTGTTCGGGCGCTTTTTATACAAAAAAGGCGCCCTTTTTTCAGGGCGCCTTTCCTGCAAGCCTTGGGGTGTTGTAAGTACTTGCCAGAAGTCTGGTTTATGGTTGCAGGTGGGAGTGTTCTATCTGGCCAATACTCAATGATTGGCCGGTGGTCTTAATTCAAGGGGATCTGCCTTACGGCCTGATCCGGCTTTTTGGGTAAGTTAATAGTCAACACCCCGTCGGCAAGGCTGGCCGCGATACGCTCGCTGTCGATGGTATCGCCGACCTGGAAACTGCGCTTGAAGCTGCCGCTGAAACGCTCGCGCTTATAACAGCAGCCTTCTTCTTTGTTTTCACTTTCATTTTTTCTGGAGCCCGCAATCGTCAGCATACCTTTGTTGTATGAAATTTCGATGTCTTCTTTTTTGATTCCGGGAACGTCCATTCTGAGTTCGAAGCTGGTTTCCTTCTCGTCGATATCAACTGCCGGAGCATGGAAACTTTCGCTTTCCTGATTGCCGCCGAACCAGAATTCTTTCCACAGTTCTTCGTTCAGGGTTCTCATTCTCGGATATGTTCTGGTAATAAGATCAAACATGGCTTCCTCCTTCTTTGTTTTGTTATTCATTGTTGTTAATTGATACTTACCTGTTAAACTCCTGTTTCAAATAGGTGATTCGTTCTTTTCATCACCCTTCGGTTATGAAGTTAAATATGCATCAGCTATTGTCAAGATGTTGATTTGATTTTTTTTGTAAATATGATCCATTTTCCATCTTGAGGCGCATTAGTACCATATAATAACTGCCGGCCAGTTCCTGCGCGGTGCTAATGCGTTGATAATAAACGTAAATATTGGATTGTGTCGTTTGTTGGGTTTTTGGATAAAGTTATCTTCAGAAATAACATAAGCATGTTCTGGCGTCTGTCAAGAGGGACTGTTCCGGTTTATATGTTTTTCAGTCTTTAGCTGTTTCGCCTGCGTATGTATATGTATTCCGGGGTAGCAGATATAAGCCGTGCTTTACGTGGATGAGCCTTTCTGATATCCTGCATAAGCTGGAATTTTTGAAGGAACTTTCATGTCGGTTCTGCGTTCAACGGCGTTTCTGATTCTGCTCTGCCTGCTTCTGTCGCTGGAAGTCGCCGCCGTCGAGTATCCGAAGGTAAAGGCGCAGGAAACGGAAGCTCAGCTCAGGGAAAACGCAGGAATGATTTTTATCCCGGCGGGATGGTTCGAGATGGGCAGCGACGATGCCGACATGATGAACTACATCTCCCACGAAAAAGAGTCCGCCGAAAAAATTCTGGCCCGTATCGCCGATGAGAAACCGCGCCATAAAGTCTGGCTGGATGCCTATTATATAGACCGCCATGAGGTGACGGTGGAGGAATACAAACGGTGCACCAGAGCCGGAAAATGCAGCGTGCCGCTGCATTATTACCGGGACAGCCACTGCAACTGGGATTCTCCGCGTTCAGGCGACCAGCCGCTTAACTGCGTTTCGTGGCAACAGGCCGAAACATATTGCCGTTTTGCAGGAAAAGAACTTCCTTCCGAAGCTCAGTGGGAAAAAGCTGCTCGTTCCGACGACGCCCGTATTTTTCCCTGGGGACCGAAATTTCCCGACTGCTCGCTGGCTGTCTGGGGAGATAAAGAAAATACCGACGGTTGCGGCAGAGACGGCACCTGGCCGGTGTGCTCGAAACCGGCTGGAAACAGTCCTTACGGACTCTGCGATGTGGCCGGCAATTTGTGGGAATGGGTGTATGACTGGTACTCCGCCGATTATTACAAATCCTCTCCGCAGAAAAATCCGCGCGGCCCGGATTCCGGCGAACGCCATCTTGCCAAAGGAGCTTCATGGCATACTCCGCAACCGGGAGGTCTGCGTCCTTCTACGCGTTATCCGCAGGTCAGCGACGAAGGCCGCAGCGACATCGGTTTCCGCTGTGCACGAACGTCGCCTTGAGAAAATTTGTAAGTATACGGTTAATTTACGTTCCGGCGCTTGACCGCTTTTCAATCTTCCTGTTAAATTCGACCTGAATCACCATATGGAGAAAAAAATGAAGTTCTCTTTGATGCACACTGTTGTTTTCGTCTTTGCGCTTCTGGTGGCGTTACCGGTGTTTCAGGCTTGTTTCGGTGGTTCTTCCGGCGATGACGGGACTGACGGCGACGCTGATTCGTCTGACAATTCAGGCGATGAGGATGAAGACTTAGAGCTATCAGGCGAAGACCTGGAGGACATTGAGAATACAGAAGAGACTGAAGATGATGCTGAAACCGGAGGCGAAAGCGCGGACGAAGAAGGCGAAGCCGTGCCTGAAAAATTCCGCGTGGCGTTTCTTGCCGATCCGCACATAATTGACGATTACTATGAAGGCCCCGAAAGCAACGAGCTTGACACTCAGACTATGTTTGACACCTACGATAATCTGATTCATGCGCGGGACCATATAAACTCACTGGAACCGCCTATCGACAGTGTATATATCGCCGGAGACATCGTTCATAATTATCCTTCCACCGAATGGGATTTCTACTTCGAAAACAGAACACGTTTCGACATAGCCGCCGAAATTCTGGATGGCTTCGAGATGCCGGTTTACATACTGCCCGGCAACCACGATTACGATATCGGCAATATTCCGCGCGAGTTCACGCAGAATCTTTTCCGCGAAAAATTCGGATTGGAAAAAACGTACTACGAGATTGAGCGTTACGGCTTCAAATTCATAATGCTGGACAATTTCCTGGGTTCCACCGGTGATGCCGAAAGCCCGGACTCGAAAGGCGAACTTGGTTCTCTTGGCGAAGAACAGCTGATGTGGCTGAAAGAGCGTCTGGCTGAAGGCAAGCCGTCCTTTGTTATGAACCACAATCCGCTTCTTGTTATGAAGCTTGACGATGTCGGCGATGAAGGGCTCAAGTCCGTGCTTGAAGACAACCTTGACGTGCTGCAGCTCTCGCTTGCAGGACATACGCACATCTGGATGGACTGGGAGCAGATTTACGGTATGCCACACATCGTTCTCGGATCGACACGCTACGATCACGACAACTATATGATCGTCGAAATCGACACCGTCAATCAGAATTTCACCATTTTAAATAAAGACAAGCTCGGCTGGGGAACCCGCAATGCCGAACCGTGGGACGGCGAATAACGCCGCCTGCTTTTAAGCTGTGGTTCTGCGCGCCACTCTGCGCCTGTTCCAGGCGATAAGCTGCATGATGATTATCGCCAGAAGCAGGTATATCACGAAGAGAACAGCCATGTGCCTGAAGCACGGCAGCACTTCTAGCAGGTTGCCGCTTTTGTTCGAAATATGGAACAGCGCTTGAAGGGCAGGCGTGGCCGGAAGCGAATTGGCTACAGCCTGTACCCACGGCGACATTCTTTCGATGGGCCAGGTGTAGCCTGACATCAGGAATATCGGTGTGGAAAACAACATGAGCAGCTGGAAGGCTTCGTAGCGGTCTTTCATTAGCATGGCGATTATCATTGCCATCGGTGCAATGGAGAAGATGAACGCAATAAATATGAACAGCATGCTGTAAGGATTCTGCGTCGGCCAGTCAAAAACCGGCATTACAACAAAAATCATAAAAACCGCACCAATTACATAGAAAAGCACCTGCGCCAGCGCGCGGGCTTCTATGGTCGAGAACGGAAATTTCGGGTGCAGATACACCGGTCCGTTTTCGCGTCTTACGCCCAGACTGAAAGACATTGCGATGAGTACGATCTGTTGCAGGACGATGAGCAGAATCGGGACCACTACAAAATCGCCGTAATTCACCGAAGGGTGATAGAGGTATTTTGTGTTCATCTCAATCGGCATGACCCGCCTGTCGGCTGAGCCGCTGTCGTGCCCCAGATCGAGCATGTATTTTTCGCCCAGCTTTTCATTCAGGTATCCGGTAATATCGGTAACTGCCGGGTAGGAAGTTCCATAGGTAAGAACGTCGGCGGAGTTTATCCACAGTTTGAGTTTGCCGTAGCGCCCTTTCTTGATCTCGCTCGAAAAATTATCAGGTATGAAAAGCAGCACTTCGGCGTCCTGACGCTTAACTCTTTCCCACGCCAGACTGGCGTCGGCCATGCGGTCGATAACGGTGATGCCCTGTGTCGCGTCGAGCCCAAGCGTGAGTTCGCGCGAAAGGGCGCTGTTGTCGTTGTCAACCACAATAGCTGGACGTTCGACAACCTGCTTGTGCATATAAAGGCCGGAGATGATGAGCGGATAAATGAGCGGCAGACCGAACAGCACCAGCAGCAGCGGACGCTGAACAAAAATATGGCGCCACTCGTCCTTCATCGTATTCCATATATGCAGCCAGCGTTCCAACAGCATCAGGCTGCCTCTTTCTTTCGTGCGGATATCAGCATGCGCAGAAGTCCGATTGCAATAAGTGCCGCAAACAGAATGCCTTCTTTCATGTAAAGGTCGAAAGCGAAACTCAGTTCTTCCAGTTTCATCTGGTAATGCAGAAATGACTGGAAGCTGCGTGCAAAAGGCGTAAATGGAATGTAATCAACCACTTTCTGCATCCAGTATGGGAACATGCTGGTGGGCCAGGTAATGCCGGAACCCATCATGGAAAGCATTCCCGCTACGACCGTGACCTGCATGGATGTCAGTTTGTTGGGAATAATTGAAGCCAGCGCCATCGCC
>JAKQSH010000061.1 GCA_029570245.1 Deltaproteobacteria bacterium
ACGGCGATGAAGCCTATCCGCGCATGCTGGAAGCCATTCGACAGGCCAGACACCATATTCACCTTCAGAGCTATATCATCGGCAACGACAGCGTCAGCCGCGAATTCATGGCGGCGCTTTCCGCCAAAGCCGCCGAAGGGGTTCAAGTGCGCCTGCTTTATGACCGGTTCGGTTCTACTTATGCCTTGTTCGGCGGACTGTTCCGCAAGGCACGTAAAACACCCGGCTTCAAGGTCGCCGGCTGGACACAGGCCAACCTTCTTAAACGCCAGTTTCAGATCAACCTGCGCAACCATCGAAAAACGCTGGTCGTTGACGGAGAAAAAGGGTTTTTCGGCGGAATCAACCTGCTGGACGACCACATCAGCCGTCCGGGCAAACCGCCGATCCGCGATTATCACTTCGAAGCTGAAGGTCCGATTGTGCAGGAGCTGCAATACTCTTTCCTGCGCGACTGGTATTTCATCACCGAGGAATCCCCGGGCGAACTGCTGACCGAAGAATATTTTCCGCAGACCAAACCGGCCGGAAACATCACGGCCCGGCTCATCAGCAGCGGACCCTCTACAGTTGAAGACGTCGCCATTGAAAGTTTTTTCAACAGCATCGTTCTTGCTCAGAAGAAGATTCTCGCTGTCACTCCGTACTTTGTGCCGCCGGCGGATATTCTGCGCGCGCTGCGTTCCGCCGCGTTGCGGGGAGTGGATGTACAACTGGTCGTTCCCAAAGAAAACAATCACCGCTACGCCGGTTACGCCAGTCGCGCACTCTACGAAGAACTTCTGCTGGCCGGTGTACGGATATTCGAACGCCGCCCGCCCTTCATGCACGCTAAAGCATTGATCATAGACGGGGAATTCGCTCTCGTCGGCACAGCCAATCTGGATGTGCGCAGCCTGAGCCTGAACTACGAAACCTGTCTGGCCGTTTACAGCGTCGACTTTGTCGACGTCATGAAACGCATCATCCATGAAGATATCGCCTGCAGCGATGAAGTCCTGCTGGCCGACTGGCAAAGCCGTCCGACGCGTTATCGCCTGCTCGAAAACCTCGCCAGTCTCATGACCCCGATCCTCTAAATATCAACAGTCCGCTATGTGCGGATCCTGCACCGGGCAGTCCCGGCCTGCCGGACATCCGGCTCAGCAAACCTTCGATTCATCCTCATACCGGAGCGGGATCTTATAATTCAAGGCCGGACAGAAAACTCCTGAAAATGCTCCCGTACGGATGAAGTGCGCGGGAAAAAGCGCTGTCTTCGACAACTCGGTAATCCGGACTTTCCGCAAAACAGGAACGGCGAATACTGGAAATACCCAAGAAATTCAACCGTCCTGCAGGTCGATACCGAAATAGTTCTTCGCGTTGTTGAAGCAGATGTTTTCCACCATCGTGCCAAGCAGATCCATGTCCGCCGGAATTTCTCCGTTCTCGACATCATTTCCAATCAGGTTGCAAAGGATACGGCGGAAATATTCGTGACGCGGATACGAAAGAAAACTGCGCGAATCCGTCAGCATACCGATGAATCGGCTCAGCAGTCCGAGCGAGGAAAGCGCGTTCATCTGTTTTTCCATGCCGTCCTTCTGATCAAGAAACCACCAGCCGGAGCCGAACTGCATTTTGCCGGGGAAACTGCCGTCCTGGTAGTTGCCGATCATCGTCGCCATCAGTTCGTTGTCGCACGGGTTAATGTTGTAGAGGATTGTCTTCGCCAGCTGATTCGAGCTGTCCAGCCGGTCGAGCAGTCTGATCAGGCCCGGCCCCTGACGGTAATCGGCAATTGAATCGAATCCTGTATCCGGCCCGATTTTCGAAAACAGGCGGCTGTTATTATTGCGGAACACCCCGACATGGAACTGCTGCGTCCAGTTACGTGAGTGATTCATCTTTCCGACTTCATACAGGAAGACCGCTTCAAATTTTTC
>JAKQSH010000072.1 GCA_029570245.1 Deltaproteobacteria bacterium
ACGGCGATCATGTCGGCCATGCGCCGCATCGCCATGGATGCCAAGCGTCAGGGCCGCGAAATACATCAGTTGACCACCATGATTCAACAGATCAGCCGTTCGGCGCAACGCGCCTCGCTCTCGTCGGACATGGCCAACGAAGAAGCTCAGCGTGCATCGGCAGCCGCCAAAGAAGGTTTGAAAACCGCCGACGAAACAACACGCCGCATGCAGACCATACGCAACAACGTACAGTCCACCACCAAAACCATCAAGGGGCTGGGAGACCGCTCATTCGAGATCAACGCCATAGTAGAACTAATCAACGACATTTCTTCGCGTACAAACATACTTTCGCTTAACGCCACAATCGAAGCTTCGAAGGCCGGCGAACAGGGCAAAGGTTTCGCGGTTGTCGCCGACGAAATCCGAAAACTGGCGGAGCGCACGCAGAACGCCACACGCGAAGTTTCCTCCTTCATCGAAGATATTCAGGTCGAAACTCACGACGCCGTCGTTGCAATGGAAGATGTGACTCGCGAAGTTGAACTGGGATGGCGACAGACCGAAGAAGCCACAGTACATCTGCGCGAGATCGAACAGGTCATTTCGAATTCCGCCGAAAAGATCAAAGAAATATCCGTCGCGTCACAGGCCATGGTTTCCTCAATGGACAGCATGGTAGATCAGATCAATTCGATTTTTCAGGTTGCGAAGAAAACCACTGAAGAAATCTACCAGACAACGCAGGTTGCAAACGGGCTTCTGGGTCCGCTGGAAACTCTCAACAGCGTCATTCAGCATTTCCGGGTGCTCGACAGCCTGACTCTGGACGATTTCAGCGGGGAAATCGCCATACAGAACACGGCTTCGATCATTCCAGAATCCAACATCGACGACATAGTCAGCCAGTCAGACTTCAGCGATGCCCACAATGAAAGCGAAGACGTAAAAACGGAAAACTCCGTCAACGGAGTCGTACACAGCGAACCGGGAAAAGTTTACGTACAGACTTTCAAGAACAGCCTTTCCGCCGATGACGACAATGCCGACAACTCCGGCGACAGATAATCACGACAGGGCTTCAACACAATGACCGACAACAGAAACAGTAAGCATCTGCGAGAAACATTTCTGGCCGAAGTGCGCGGCTATCTGGCGCAGACAGAACGTTTTCTGGATGCCGACCCGGAAAGTCCGGCTGTAGAAAACGGTCACATAGCCGTTTACTCATACATCCACAATCTTAAAGGTGTCGCCGGCCTCATGGAAATTGCGCCTCTGCATCAGGCGGCGGAACTCCTGCTGCGTCACATGGACCAGATGCAGAGCAGACCGGGCCTTCTTATTGGAGACATTCAGGACATTCTGCGGGATTTCATAGATGAAATGTCGTGGATGCTGGTGAACATCGAAGCTGAGCAGCCGGAATCCAACGACGACATACTGCGGCGTCTGCGCGAACGCTGGCCGGAACCGCAGCGCACCGAAACCCGTCAGATCGGCAGCTTCACCGAAGAACTCATAGGACTTTTCGTAACCGAGCTTTTTCAGGGAATTTCGGGTATGCGGGAAGCCTTGCAGATTCTTCAGAACGACGCCAACGACCCGGCGGCAAAAGCCAACGTTTTCCGCCATTGCATGAACCTGCGCGGCTCGGCGGCCATGATAGAAATAAAGCCACTCGAAAAACTGCTGCACATGGGGGCCGAATTAAGCGAAAGAGCAGAAAAAGTTCCGCGTGAAACGGAGACCATCTGGAAGGACTTCGGAGCGATAGTGGAAGTCCTTCAGAAAATGGCCGAGCAGCTTTATGGCAGAAAAGCTCTCGAAGCTGGTGTAGCCGATGGGCTTTTTTCAGATTTCATGCGCCGCTACCCGGAGGAAATGCGGCGCACCATAAATCGCTTCGACGAAAGCGAACGTGCATTGGACGCTTTCGAAGATGAAGACAGCGACATTGAAGACGATGATGACGAAGAAGTCGAACGCGAACTGAAAGAAATTTTCATTCAGGAGGGCTCCGACCATCTGCGCCTGCTCGCCGACCAGATCGTTGAACTGGAAAACAATCCAGACAGCCGGGAGCTGCTGAATCAGCTTTTCCGCACAGTACACACACTCAAGGGAGCTGCGGCCACTGCCGGATACAAGCAACTTTCCGACATGGCTCATAAAGTCGAAGACGTACTGGACCTTGCCAGAGAAAACCGTATTCCATCAGACAAGCAACTTCTGGACCTGCTGTATCACTCCGAACCGCTCATGCGCGGCGCACTGGAGCTTGAAGCCGACGACAGGCAGGGACTGTCCCCGCTGGCGGAGGAACTCAACCGGCAGGTAAACGCCTTCACCGACGGGCGTGAAATCACAGCACCGCCGCCTGTCGTACCACAGAAAATATCGACTGCCGAAACGCCGCCTGAAGTTCAGGAAGAGAACGAAGAAACCGAAGCCGGACAGAATCAGGAAAACGAAAAAACTTCGACACGCGCAATGACGTTGCGTGTGCCGATGGGCAGGCTGGACCGGCTGATGGATATGATTTCCGAACTTGAGATAGGACGCGAACGGATAACGCGCTTCACGTCCGATATAGCGCCCATGGCCAAGATGCTGAAACGCGAGAGGCGCAACCTCAACCAGACCATCGCCGCATTTCAGAAAAAATATCAGTGGGACAGCGCAGCCCGCAAAGCGGCGGTCAATCCTCTGGAGGATTTCTCCGATCTTGAATTCGACCGTTACGAAGACCTGCAGATTTTCACACGCAACCTCGAAGACCTCGACTTCCGCATCGCCACCATACTGAAAGACGTGGAAGGCATGCTGCTGCAATTCCGTGAAGATGCCGGCGACATAGGAAAATCGGTAAGCAACCTGCGCGAAGAGTTTATTGCACTGCGCATGATTCCGGTCGATTCGATCTTCCGTTATCTGTCTTTCCAGACGCGCGAGCTGGCGCGCAAGCTTGGCAAAAAAGTCAGCGTGCGCCTTTATGGCGAAAACACCAGCATCGACAAAGGCATTGCCGACATTCTGCCTGAAAGCCTGATGCACATGGTGCGCAATGCGCTGACGCATGGTATAGAATCTCCGTCGGAACGCATGATGCACGGCAAGAAAGAGGAAGGCACGGTCTGGTTCCGGGCATACCAGACCGGAAGAAACGTACAGATCGAAATAGAAGACGACGGCGCAGGAGTCAACCTTAAGCGGGTGCGCGAAATCGCGGTTCGAAGCGGACTGTTGTCTCCCGGCACAGCCGACCATTGTGACGAGGCTCGGCTGCTTGATCTGATTTTCTCGCCGCACGTCACAACGCGCGATTATGTGGACGATGTTTCAGGACGCGGAGTCGGACTGGATGCTGTGCGTCACAACATAGCGGCCATGTACGGTTCGGTCAAAGTCGAATCCCAGGAAACGCGCGGCACCAAATTCACAATCACTCTGCCGCTGACGCTGGCACTGCAGGAACTTCTGCTGGTGCGCGCCTCCGAACAGGAATTTCTGATTCCCATGAACTACGTCGAAGCGGTAGATGAGATAGAAGTCGAAAACCATGATTTTTCTTCACTTGAGGCGTTGAATCTTATCGACTATCGCGGGCTGAAAATCGGCTGCCGCAGCCTGCATCAGTTTACAGGAATGGAATGGCCGAAACAGAACGGCAGACGACCCGTAATAATTCTGCGACACGCGGAAAACCGCATGGCGCTTCTTGTTGACGAAATCAGACGGCGCGAGGAACTGGTAGTGCGCCCCCTGCCGCATATTCTCGATTCGTGCGAACATCTCATCGGCACCACTATTTCTGCTCAGGGCGAAGTCCGTCTGGTGCTGAGCGTGGTTGAACTATTCCAGCGCGAACGTTTCGTTTCGGCCTTCGACGCCGAAAAATTCAGCCTGCCCGAACGAGTCAAAGTGCTGATCGCGGATGACAGCATCTCGGTGCGTCAGACCATAAAGCGCATGCTGGAGAAACACGGAATCAAGACCAACACCGCTCGCGACGGACTTCTGGCATGGCAGAAGTTGCACAGCATAAGGCCGAATGTGATCATAATCGACCTGGAAATGCCGGGGCTTAACGGCTATGAGCTTATTCAGCGCATCAAGCAGAACGGTGAATACGACGACATGGCAATTCTGGTTCTTACTTCGCGCGGCGGCAACAAACACAGGGACCTGGCTTACCGTTCCGGTGCCGACGGGTTCCTTACCAAACCGGTACTGGAAAAAACACTGATTTCAACTCTGCGCGGCGTATTGCCGCTTGACCTGCGGGAGCTTCTGGATGAAAAAGATCAGACCATCGAATAAAATCTTCGTTTTTGGCACAATTGCGCTTGCATGCTGCATGTTCATATTTCAGAACACTGCCTCTGCAGACAACACCGCTTCAGGCTCAACAGATGAAACCCAGACTGCGCTGTCGGGACTGCTGGAAAAACTTCCCATGAAATTCGTTCCGCAGGTGGGCCAATGGGTGCGTTACAGATTGAGCGAGCGCGACGGCGGAACAGAACGCGACGTTACCATCGGAATAGATATGGCTGAAGACATTTCCAGACGCCTGGGATACTGGATAGAGATAAGCACGTCCAGCGCCCAGGGCGTGCCGGTGCATTTGCGCTTTCTTTACGATCCGAACTCGACTGATGACAGACGCATAAAGCGTTTCATCGTAAAAACCGACCAGCAGCCGGCTGTCGAAATCGATTCGCAG
>JAKQSH010000080.1 GCA_029570245.1 Deltaproteobacteria bacterium
ACCGTCCAGTGGTCGGCCTCGGAATCGCGTGCAAGGCGTTCCAGCGCGTAAATTCCACCCAAGCGCACCGATACGTCGTCTTTGTGCCCCAGCAACTCAACCGCATGGCTGAAACGCTCCGTATGCAGGCGTGTACTTTGATGCTTCAAGTCCTGACATTTGTGTTTGTCGCGGCGCAGCCACCAGAAAAGCAGTATAGGGCCGGTAGCGGCGGAGGTAATCAGCGGAAGAAAGGCGCCGGCGCTGTCTTTAACCAGAGCGCAGAAGCCGCCGCTTGCAGCTGCACACATGGCGCAATTGCTCTGGTAGAAATCCCACGCCAGCCAGACCACTGAAACGCCCAGACCCGCCAGCAACAGAATCTCGAACGTAATACCGGCGTTATCTTCGTCACCTTTTACTTCCGACTGGGCAATGTATCGCCACAACGCGCGCCACTTTAAACAGAAAACGAAACCGCCTATGTATAACAACACACATATCAGCAGTGAAAGTGGCGCTCCATAAATGCCCGCCAACGCATAAAAGGAAAGCAACAATGCCAGAATGAAAAATAGAAACAAAATCAGACTTATAATCATCTCCAGCGTCAAGGCTGGATATTCTTTAAAAACATTTATTTTGTACCAATGAGGTGCCTGGCGCTGAGGAATTCCCGCTGAAAAAGATTTGCGTTTATGTTGCCATACCAGGAATCCAGAATAAAATACCGCAGCCAATATCCCGGCAACAAGACCCAACGTGTTCATGCTGTTACCTTTTATGTCAGAATGAGTGATTCAAGCCTAGCAAAAGCGCCGACTGCGCGCAAGTTGTAAACAATCAGCGCCGACTTGCGCCGCGCCACGTGCGGGTATATTCTATCCGCAGTTTATTTTTAAGGATGTCGAAATGAAAATCGCAACAGTCATCGGCACGCGCCCCGAAATAATAAAAATGGCGCCCATAATTCCCGAATTCGACCGCGAACACGAACACCGTTTCATTTTCACCGGGCAGCATTACTCGCACAACATGGTGGAAATTTTCCTCGAAGAAATGCAGGTACGCCGGCCAGACGTGTTCCTCAACGTCGAGTCGTCCGACATCGGAATTCTGTGCGACGCCATCCGCGCCGAACTGGCGCAGTTCAAACCCGACCTGCTTATGATTTACGGCGACACCAACTCGACGCTGGCCGCAGCGCGGGCCTGTCCGCCGGGCTGCCGCATCTGCCACATCGAAGCCGGAATCCGCAGCTTCGACGAGCGCATGCCCGAGGAACTGAACCGCATCGAAACCGACAGCATCTCGCATTTCAAACTGGCCCCAACCGGGCTGGCGCGCTACTTCCTGCACGACCTCGAAGGCTACTCCGACGACGAAATAATTGTCGTCGGCAACTTGGTTGTGGACGCCTACCGCATTTACCGCGAACGCATTTTGAGCCACGAAATCCCATTCGGCCTTAAGCCGCAGCAGTATTACCTGCTGACCATGCACCGCAAGGAAAACGTTGACGAACCTGTGCGCCTGCGCGCCATTATGGAAAGCCTGGCGGGCCTGACGAAGCCGGTGATATTCCCGGTGCATCCGCGCACGCTCAAGCGCATGCAGGAATTCGGCGTGGACTTTCCAGCCAACGTGACGCATGTCGAGCCTATCGGCTACTTCCCGTTCATGCGCCTCATGCACGACTGCGACGTGGTCGTCACC
>JAKQSH010000084.1 GCA_029570245.1 Deltaproteobacteria bacterium
GCCGTTGGTAAGCACAATGCGGAACATTTCCTTGTTCTGCACCACATAGTCGCCCTGTACTTTCTTACCGACGATTTTATACTCGTTGATAATAACGCACTCTTTGCGGTCCGGTGACTTGTCGTAGTCTTCCACACACGAGACTTCTCCGTTTTCACGGTTCTGCTTGTTGAATTCTATCAGCTTGACATCCGGCCATTCCATAACGAACTCGGTACCTTCGCCCATAACCGTCGGGCCGTCGGCAACCATGAAAGTCGGCTCGCTGAGATAATCGGGAACGCGGTCGGCTACCAGAAAATGCCTGACTATACCGGTCATGTTCCTGCCGTCTTTCATTTTTATGGTGACGGTGATCTTGCGCTCGTCAACAGGGAAAGACTGCTCTGCCGGAGCTTGCGCAGGAGCAGCCTGGACAGCCGCATCCGGGGCTGCAGGCGCAGCAGGCGCAACGGCGGCAGCGTCCGCCGGAGGAGTGGCAGCGGCAGCGCCGGCTTCGGCTTTGGCCGCATCTTTTGTTACTTCAGCCGCTTTTTCCTGAGCGAATGCCGCACCGGAAATAAAGAGGCATACAACCGCAATTAAAGTCACCAGGCGCCTCATCTAACCCTCCTTATATCAGCAGATTCATTCACAGGCAGCATATGGATATACACGCGGAAAGAACTCCCAACCCATATGCTGCATAACCTTACCGTACATCTGCCATAAAAAAAGTCAATAACTTACTTAAAATCATTCTCTAATAAAGCCCGTCAAGGGTGGCTCCGTCAACCTGGACATCTTCAGCCGACTTGGTGCAGTAAAGGGAGTCAACCAGGTCGATCAGCTCAAAGACGTAATCTTCGCCCTGACCGTCGATCCAGCCGTTTTCATCGGGAGTACCCTTGGGATTGCTGCGTGTCGCGACATGGTTCTGATAGAAAGTGCCGCGCATGCACTCTTCACGATAATTATCGCAGTCGCGCTCCACCTGACACTCGGCAGCGCAGGCCTCCTTATCTTCTGCGGTGTTACAGCTGTCGCGGCAATCGCTGCGGCACACGTCGGGCGTACTGCATTCGCCGTCGGGGAAAACACCTATCATCTTCTGCATGGTGCCGTCGGCCATGAATCCGAACATCGGAGCAAAAGTCGGCGCCATACCATTGGGGTCCATGCCGTATCCATGTCCGAGGAGCATAACCGGATAACGGTCAACGCAGTTGTGAGTGCCGTCTGGGTTGATTGTGTTGTTTTCGAAATATCCGGGCGGGAAAGCCACGGCGTAACGAGCCTCCCGCTTGAGAACCGCAGAATCATAACGTTCGCTCCTGAACAATTCGCCAAGACTCCATTTGCTGACCGGTCTGTAATCGCCGTTCGGCCAGTGATAGGAGGCGAACATCAGGAAGCTTTCCATTCTGGCCAGCACCTGAGCGTTAAGACCGACATGACGACCGTCTCCGCCACGGATGAGATCGTCGGTGGCGTCGTAATCGCCGTAACGCACATGCACATTGTGTCCCAACTGTCCATAATTAACGAACGTGAAACGATAAGTGCTTATACTGAATGGATTAGGATACTGAATGCTCTGGAAATCGTTGTACACCTTCGTTTCAAGCCCTTCGGAAGCCAGCTTGGAGTCCAGCACACCGGCGATGTTGTCGGCCATGATGACGAAATTGAATATATCGCGGATGCCGCCGTCAAGCCAGACATTGAGGCGCTTGAGATCGGCAACGCTCATTTTCAGCACGTTCTGATGCGGGTCGGAGGCAAAAAAGCGCCCGACGTTGGGGTTGAGATCGAACTGTCCGTTGCCTTCGCCGAAATCCCACGGGCACACTTCGGAGATGCGGCTTTTATCGACTGCCGGACATTCCACACCATCAATACCAAAGTCATCGTAATGCTCGTTTTCCTGACGGATGGAATCGCCTTCGGTGCCGAGCGCATTAACATAAGGGTTGTAGTCGTCGCCGTTTGGGTCTGGATTGGTTTCGGCGTTGTAGTTGGGTTCGTCGGGATTGCACAGACCGTCTTCGCCGCAATCGTCGAAGTGTTCCCAGAACTGACGGATAACCGGCTCGCCGTAATCTCTGATGCCGTTGCCGTTGAAATCCACGGCCAGTGCGAAGTCGAGACGGTATTTTCTTGCGTCGCTGTCTTCCGGGTTGTAGTCACCGTTTTCCTGAGAAGTACCGTCGCAGAAAATAATCATTGGATACTTGGCTTCCGGGTTGTACTCACGATCATAAAAACTTGTAATAGGGTCTTCCGCCATCAGCTGCGCCAGATTGTCGCAGCCGTTCTCGTTGCTGTCTCTGTTGCCCTTTGTGTTCTGATGGAAATACACGCTGTCGAGGTAAGTCTGTATTTTTTCGGGTGAAAGACCGGCAGCCAGATACGGGGCTTCCGGGTTGTAGCTGGTGGGATTACCGAACGTATAGCTCAGATCGCGGAACATCTTGGTATAACTGGTGCGGTTGAAGTTGCCGCCCTGGTTGTCGTAGTACCAGTGGTTATACCCCTGGGGATGTTCGTCTCTGGCATAAATTTCACGCGGTTCAACCATGTAGCATTTGTTTACCGGATTCGACCAGTCTTCGGGGTTCTGCTGCGGACCGCAATAACCGCACTGAGCGTCGATATCCTGGACAAAAGTATTCAGGTCTTCGGGAGTCCCGGCATGACTTTCTATCTCTTCATAAGAGCAGAAACCGCCCAGATGATCTCTCTTTATCATAGCGACAAAAGACAGCATGTCGCTGATGCCGCCCATCGGGCCGAGAATGTCGAATTTGTCGGGATTCCTGAAACCCACCAGAGCCGAGCCGATACCGCCCATTGATATTCCGCCGAAAGCCTTGTATGTGAAGTGGCGTGTTGTCGGTTCCTGAATGTCGGAAGGAATTACGGCCTGATATGTTCCGAAGAATATGTTTTTGAAATAAAGCAGTTGCTTGTCGCGGTCGATTTTTACCAGAGAAGGCGATTTCGCCAGAAAGTAAGGATCGTTGTTTTCGCCGTTGCTTACACCCTGAATTTCATCAACTTTGCAGATGACGTTTATGTGGAAATCGCGGGCATCGTCGGTAAGGTCGCTCTTTCTGAAAGGAATTGCGACCAGAGCTTCACCGATATTTGAAAAACCGACTTTGCCGCCTTCTTCCAGCGCCTCGGCTTTGAAAGTTACAGCCGGACCGACAACAGTCCAGCCACCACCGTTTACTGCCAGGTCTTCCTCGGCTGCGACGATCTGCAGATGAACGCTGTCCTTGATCGCACGTTCGGCGATGCTGAAATAAACGCCGTC
>JAKQSH010000505.1 GCA_029570245.1 Deltaproteobacteria bacterium
GGAGACATATAAGGAAATAATCATAATGATCGACAGCAGCAACCTCGAACGGCAGTATGCTGAAGCAAGTAAACTGATTACTCAGGGCCGGGTCGAGACGGCGAAAAAAATACTGAAGGTGCTAATGGCAGCAAAAAAAAGACCCCCATAAAGGTGGACTTCTCAACGAAGGACGGCGTGGTCTGCTATATCGTAATAACCAGCTAATTATAGTAGGCACATCCTATCTATAAGCCTATAAGCCGCCGGGCGATTTTCCGGGACGAAATTTGTTCATGTGCCCCTTACGACTGCGCCGGAGCGAATTCGGATTATTGTCTTGACACGGCAATGCGTTATGATAATTTTGCAGCATTGGTGTGCCGCTTCCGAAAAATACAATCCATTCCGACAGTTTGCTGCAGATAATGAATTCCGGGCAAAGGGGCGGTCCTGTTTGCTGTCTGTCAATTGTTGCTGTATCATGTGCAGATTCTGAGGGAAGGACAGAAAAGCGATGCTGAATTTGAGCAAGGCGGATGTCGAGGGAATCAAAATAATAATTGCATTGCTGGGAATGGCGCTGCTTCTGGGCGAGTATTTATATTACCGCCGCCGGATAAAGGCAAGCGGCAATTCCGAGCCGGGAAAAACATATCAATCGGTTTTCGCCATTCTGCTGATTTCTCTGGCTGTTTTTTCCGTCGGCAATTATTACAGCTTCAGCTGGCGTGTCGCTTCGCACAACATTGAAGCTTATGACCTCTTTCATTATTACATAAATTCCAAATATTTCGACAAACTGTCATATGACCGCCTGTACGAATGCGCGCTGGTTGCGGATGAAAGACACAAGAAAAAATTCAAACACATCGGCATGGTGAGAAACCTCAAGACATACGACATGAAATCCAGAAAAAGTGTCATGGATGATGCGGATAAGTGTCGGAAGCTGTTCTCGAAATCGGAATGGCGCGAGTTCAAGCGCGATGTTTACAATATCGGTGTACATCTGAGGCGAAACGAAGCCGCGACGATGTTCACAGATCGTGGCTACAACGCCACTCCTGCCGGGAATTTCATGCTGTCTCTGCTGACGCGCTGGTCGAGTTCCACGGATATTCAACTCCTGAACAAAATCGACATGTTGCTGGTGGCCTGTGCGTTTCTGGCCATCGGCTGGGCTTTCGGCTGGAAGGTGTCGCTGTTCAGCATCATTGCTTTCACAACCATGTGGCCGTCGCGCTGGCCGCTGGTCGGACACGCACTGCTGCGCTACGACTGGTCTTCGGCTCTGGTCATAGGCATCTGCATGACGGCAAAAAAACGGCATATGGCCGGAGGAGCGTTCATCGCCTACGCCGCACTCGTCCGTATTTTCCCGCTGATGTTTGTGGCCGGTCTGGGGCTGAAATACCTGACTGAAGTCAAATGGAAGAACGCAAGAAGCAACCTGCGAGAGCTGTTCATTCCGCGTTACATGCGCTTTGCCGCCGGTTTTGCGGCATGCGTGCTCCTTATAACCGGAGCTTCAATGCTGATGTATCCGCCCGAACATTACGTCGATTCTGCCATGAATATGAAGGAACACATCAAAGCCGAAAACCTCAGTTTTCAGCGAATGGGATTTGAGATAGCAACACATTACAAGTTCGAAACAGATAAAAAAGACATGAGAGGACACGGAAACACCGCCCGCAAAGAACGGATCGACCGCCATAGGAAATTCAATTACATAGCGGGCTTCTGCATAATGCTGGCCATGCTGTTCTTTGTCAGGAAATTGAGCGACGAAGAAACCCTTATGCTCGGATTCATAATCTTCTTCTTTCTCACCTCAGCGTCCTATTATTATTATGTTGCAATGCTGCCGGCCTTTCTGCTGCACTTGAAGAACCGCAGCAACCCTCTGCATCTGGCCGCACTCGGCATACTTTTCGGCGTTGGAATCTTCTCTTATCTGACGCACCATCTGAACGGCTTCAGATATGTTGTGACAGCCGGATCGTCGGTAATACTTCTGCTGTACTGTCTGTTCGTAATGACATTTCTTCTGCACGGGTCACTGTCAGGCAGGAATACAAAGCGAGAGTCCGCCTGAACAAATCCGCTTTTTTATAAACGACAAAGCCCCGGAATCATAAGAATCCGGGGCCCTGTCCGGCTTGAAATGCGACTGCGACCTGTTTTGTGCAGCCTTTTCGTCGCTATACGGCGACGTGACGCTTATTTCATTGCGATGCCTTCGATTTCGACTCTTACGCACAGCGGCAGTTTGCCTACCTGAACTGTGGCGCGGGCCGGGAAATTGCCGTCGAAATAGCCGGCGTAAATCTGGTTAACCGCCATGAAGTCGTGCATGTTGTCGAGGTAAATAGTGGTTTTCACCACGTTCGAGAAATCCATGCCCGCCTCGGCCAGAACGGCTTTGAAATTCTCCATTACCTGCTTTGTCTGAGCTTCAATGCTTTCGGGTATTTCACCCATTTCCGGGCAGACGGGAATCTGGCCGGAAATAAACAGCATGTTGCCTGCCGCCACAGCCTGCGAGTAAGGTCCGACGGCCTTTGGCGCTTTGTCTGTGCAGATAATTTTCTTGTCCATGATTACTCCTTATTGATGGTTGATGCAGAAACAGAAATGAGAGAGAACGATCGGGCGCATAAGGCGCCGAAATGAAGACAAGCGGAGTCTATACCATTTTTTCACATTTGTCACTTTTTTAACGCTGTGAAGTTTGTAACGCTATATCTTTGCGAATAAGAAGAGATTTCCGGCTGCGAAAAAAACAACGATGAGATGCGGTTCATTTTCAGACGGCGATTATGCCGTTTTTATGGGATTACGGCAAGGCGATCTGCAATCATTTTTTTCTTAACAGATGTCATATGCCGGAATCCGGAAATCCGCATGGATTGTCGCAATGCGGCAAATATTGTGAATGTATTTTTCTGGAATCATTGCAGAATACCCATTTTCAGCTTCTGTATATACCCATTTACGGAAATTTCTTCTTTATAAAAAATGTCTGATAATTTACACTATGTTTGTACAGGGTGAAGTAAACAGACCGGCTTTATGAATTGTGTTTTCATGGCTTCGACAGAAGCCCTGGAGTGCTGTTTGTTGATGAAAACATTTGCTGTACGCGGTTCTTTCTCAGGCGCCGTTCATCGGAAAGGAACATTCCGGCAGTTTATTTCCGAATGCGACGCTACGGCGGACAATCGGTTTTCAGAGTATTATCCGGTCGTCTCACCCATCGTTTTTTTCTTCCAGCGAGATTTTATCGGGGGAGAATTCGTATGGAAAATAAAGCGTTCAGAAAACGGCTGAAGCATCCGGTTGTGTCCGTGCAGCGGAGCGGTATGATCGTTAAGGCTGTTGCGATGACGCTTGCATTGATGCTTCTGATTGTTCTGAACGAATCGCCTGATTTGTCAAATATGATTTTCGGCGGCAGAGAAACGCCACCCGATTTATACGGAAATGACAATGGAAGGCCTTTCCGTATTTCTGTCGGCCCTGCTGATAGTTGTGTTGAGGGAACGGCTAATTGCTCAAGCAGAGGTGGATTAGATGCAGAATGTATCAATGAATATCGAAAACGAATCAGACCCGAAAATGAATTCCGCTTCCGGTTTGGATAAACATAAGCCCCATAACGACAGCCATAACAGAATCTGTCGCTTCAGAAGGGATTCCGGCGGCGGATTGTCAAGTCTGTGGCTGGTTACGCTGCTCATGTTCATTCTGGCGCTGGTGCTTAATCAGCTGGATGAAGTTCTCGACCTGCCACACGTTATTTTCGGCGCACCGGCCACGCCGATCAACTACATGGAGATGTTTATTGAAGGCATTTCAATTATAGTTATCGCGGCCATATCTGTTGTAGGCATACGTTACCTTTCTGAGCGGCACGTCCGGCATGAGTCCAAGATCGCTCATCTCAATATTCTGATGGCGGCAATCGGACGGGTCGGACGCCTGATCGGCAAAGAAAAAAACATCGACAGATTGACGGTCGGCATCTGTGAAGCGCTGGTTGACGAGGGCAGTTACAACATGGCCTGGATAGCTCTGATGGACGAAGACCATAAGGTTGTCTCCATGGCACAGTCAGGAATGCACGACAGGCTGCCTTATGCAAAAAACGAAGATAAAACATTGGCTGTTCCGGCCTGCGTCGAAATGATAGTCGGTTCCGAAGACGTTCAGGTTGTGGATCGGTCTGTAAAGGGTTGTTCCGACTGTGAACTGCATAATTACAATCCAGGACATTCGGCGCTGCTGGTAGCTTTGCGGCACCAGGACCGCATTTACGGTGTGTTGGGAGTTTCCAGTCAGTGCAGATTTGCGGTTGAGAAAGAAGAACAGGAGCTGTTGAAAGAAGTCTCTCACGACATTTCACTGGCTCTGTGGGGTCTGGAAACCGGGACGCAACAGGCCGCAGCCGAACTGGCCCTGCAGGAATCAGAGGACCGTTACCGGATAGTTTTCGAGAGCAGCCCGCACGGAATCATCGTTGCCGACGCTGAAAGCAGAGAAATACGCTATGCCAATCCGGCCATGTGCCGCATGCTTGACTATACGGAAAGTGAGCTTTTAAGTCTTCACATAGACGACCTTCACCCTTCCGAATGCATAGAAGGTGTAATGAGGGAATACGAAAGCCAGCTCAAGGGCGAGAAAACGCATTCTCTCGATATAATCTGCAAAGGCAAAAACAACAAACGTTCTCACGTAATCCTCAACTGCGAACATGTCATAATGGAAGGAAGACGCAACATCGTCTGCTTCTTCAACGACGTTTCCAGTCGGCGTCAGCTTGAAGAACAGCTCAATCAGTCGCTGAAGCTTGAAGCCATCGGTCGCCTGGCCGGTGGAGTGGCGCACGATTTCAACAATCTGCTTTCGGTCATCATTACCTTTTCGGGTTTTGCTCTGGAGAGCCTGCGCGAAAACGATCCTCTGTACAACGATATCCTGGAAATCCGTAAGGCCGGAGAACGCGCGGCAGTGCTCACGCGGCAGTTGCTGGCCTTCAGCCGCAAGCAGGTTCTTCAGCCTCAGGTGCTGGACCCGAAGAGCCTGATTACAGGCATGGAAGGCATGCTGCGCCGCCTGATAGGAGAAGACATCGAACTTTTCTGCCAGCTGCCCGAAAAACTTGGTCGGATAAAAGCCGACCCCGGACAGATTGAGCAGATAATTATGAATCTGGCCGTCAATTCCCGCGACGCCATGCCGGGCGGAGGCAAGCTTACCATAGAAGCTGCCGATGTGGAACTTGATGAAGAATACACCAGTCAGCATGTTTCTGTTCTGCCCGGCCCGTATGTGATGATTTCCGTCACCGACACCGGCTGCGGCATGGACGAAGAAACTGCCCGGCACATCTTTGAACCTTTCTTTACCACCAAAGAAGCGGGCAAGGGTACCGGACTTGGAATGTCCACCGTTTACGGTTTCGTCAAGCAAAGCGGCGGAAGCATCTGGGTTTACAGCGAAGTCGGACGCGGCACCACCATCAAGATTTTCCTGCCGCGCATTCTGTCTGTGCCTGAACAGCCTGCCGCCGCCAGAAAGCGCGTTCCACTGCGTATTGCAGGCGAACGCACCGTACTTGTGGTTGAAGACGACAACTCAGTCCGCAGTCTGGTAAGGCGTGTGTTGGAAACCTCCGGCTTCACGGTTATAAGTGCCTCAAGCGGAGTCGAAGCCCTGGCTCTGTGCGACCGGCAGCAGCATAAAATCGACCTGCTGCTGACGGACGTTATTATGCCGCAGATGAGCGGACGCGATCTTGCCGGACACATCCGTGAACGCTATCCCGATATGCAGGTGCTTTTCATGTCAGGTTACACCAGTAACGCCATCGCCAACAACGGGGTGCTTGAACCCGGCATGAATTTCATAGGTAAACCATTCACCGCAGCCGATCTGAGCGAAAAGATTCAGGAAATCCTTGGAGCGGTTCAGCACGGACCGGAATCCGGCATCACGCTTCCACCGCCCGATGCGAAAACCGGAAAAAACTTTGTCAGCAGCTGAATAATTTTTCGGGAAGCTTAAAAAAATCTGAACTCCGCTGGCGCGAAAAACAAGCATCACATATTATTCACAGGTAAAAACTGTCGCGGTGTTCTGTGCGGCATGCGGCAGAAGGACGCCAACTGCATATTATTCAAGGAGAAGCGGCGTGAGAGACTGTGAACGTTTTGACATCCCAGCCGAACTCGGCTTGAGAATCGGGCGTAAATCTCTGCCGGAAGACGGAACCGGACTGACTGTGCTGCTCTTCGACAGGCCTGCGCGAGCCGGAATGCACGTCTGCTCAGGAGCAGCCGGAACTCGTCAGTGCGACAGTCTTTCTGCAGACCACGTCGTTCAACACGTAAGCGCTCTGCTTTTTTCGGGCGGTTCGAGCTTCGGACTGGACGCATCCGGCGGAGTGATCCGCCATCTGCGCGAGAAAGGCGTCGGAACTCAGACGCCTTATGGAGTTGTGCCTTCATGCCCCACTGCGGTTATCTTCGACATCGGATTCAAAAAGCACGGCGCCGCACCCACGGCTGACGACGCTTACGAAGCCTGTATCAACGCCTCTACGCAGTCGCTGGGCTGCGGCAGCGTCGGGGCCGGAACCGGTGCGACAGTCGGCAAACTCAAGGGAATGAGCTGCGCCATGAAGGGCGGCGAAGGTCTGGCGCTTTACGCCGGTGACGGGCTGTTCGTTCTGGCTCTGGCAGTGGTGAATTCGTACGGCGAAGTTTTCATGCCCGAACTCGGAAAAGTTCTGGCGGGCATGCGCAAGTCAGCCGATTCGCTCGAACTGGAGAATTCGCTCGAACTTGTGCGTTCTGGCGGTTATCTGGCGGGCGGCGGACTGTCGAACACTACACTGCTGGCAATAGTCACCAACGCCGCTCTCGACAAAAGCGCCTGTTCAAGAGTCGCCCGCATGGCTTCCGCCGGAATTGCCCGCTCGATAAGACCGGCTTTCACTCCCGCCGATGGCGACATCGTTTTCTGTTTCTCGTGCGGCGAACATCAGGCTGGACAGGCGACGGTGGGTGCAATCGCCGCCGAAATCTCCGAGCAGGCCATTCGACGGGCGGTAATCACAGCCGAAGGTCTGGGTGTTATTCCGGCTCACAAGGATGTTTACATAGAATAACGGATTTCCCGCCTCGGAGCGGTCATCGGTTTCGACAAACAGATACGGCAGTTGTATTTATTTTTGCAGATGCCATGAGTCAGATGCTTTTTTACGGAGTGGCGGTCGTTCTGGTTTTAACGCTGCGCTCTGCCGCACATGCGCGCGCGAAGCGCGCGCATTCGGAAGCTGCTGGAATGGAAATCCGTATCGGCAGGCCTGATTACTCCTGAAAAATCGGGAATATCCCGCAAACTCCACCTTGACGCCTGGTTCCGGCGGTGATAATTCTGTTGTCTATTGTTGTTGCTGCTGCTTATGGAGACAGGCCGATGAAATCCCATGCCCGCGTCATGGCAAAGATATTCATGCTTTCAGCTCTGCTGTTATTGTGCGTTTCGTGTGATCCGCCCAACTTCGTCTGGCCGGACAAGTCGCTGAAAATCGAAAAACTGAAGGTTGACAGCCCAACTGAATATGACCGCTGGAAAGAAAAACGACGCGCCGAAAACAGTCCCCAGCTCATCGTTGGCTCGGCGGTGGTCGATCTTACGCCGAAGCGCGGCAGAGGTTATTACATCGCCGGGTATGCGCCGAACAAACGCTCCAACGGCGTAATTACGCCGGTTACGGCCCGCGTTTTCTTCATTGACGACGGTAAAACTTCTCTGGCGCTGGTCGGAACCGATTTTGTCGGCCTTATGAACGACCGCATCTGGGACGCGCGTCACAAGCTTTCCAGGTCCGGCAACGAACTCGACCTGCTTGTCACTTCCAGCCACAACCACAGCGGCCCGGACACCATGGGATTGTGGGGTTCCTATCTGCTCTTCATGCTTCCGGTGGAATCCGGCGTTGAAGAAGGCTACATGAACCGCATCAGCTCTGAAATAGCCCGCGCCGTAACCGAAGCCGCCCTTTCGGCCCGCCCGGCAACGCTGAAAGTCGTTACCGTAAAAGTGCCGGACGGCATCAACGAAAATCTGCATCGTCCGGGTTACAAAGACAACGACATGACGATTCTTCAGGCGCGCGGCCTCGACGGCGAAACCATAGCGACGCTCGTCAATTACACCTGTCATGCAGAATTCAGCGGACAGAATCACGACAGAATTTACGCTGACTTCCCCGGTTTCATGTACCCGCGTCTCGAAGAGCTGGAGGGCGGTAACGCCGTGTTTATGAACGGTGCGCTTGGTGGAATGATAGCTCCGGCCATGCCGCGCTGGACCGAAAATCATCCGCGTCTGCGTGTGAAACGCGCCCGCATGGCGGGTCGTTACCTGGCCGAGCTGGTTTCGCTGGCGCTTAAAAATGCAGAAGAGATAGAAAATCCGACGCTCGACATAACACGTCGCCTGATCCGTTTTCCGGTTGAGAATGACGGTTTTGTTTATCTTTCAGAAAAAGGTTTCCTCAAACGCACTTTCCACAACGGTCAGATGTATTCGGAAACATGGCGCATCGGAATAGGTCCGCTCGAAATGGTGACGGTGCCGGGAGAAATACTTCCGGCTCTGGGATTCGAAATCAAAGGCGAAATCATGCAGGGTCGCCATAAGATGATACTGGGCCTGGCCAACGACGAAATCGGTTACATTATGAACGCCGCCGACTGGCAGGACCCGCTTTACGAATATGAGCGCTCTGTCTCGCTTGGTTCGCAAACTGGCGGAATTCTTATTGAAAACATAAAGAAATTGTACCCTGAAGTCCGAAGCGCCGGCAGCGCCGGGAACTGAAGCGGCGGAAAAATACGGCACAGAAAAAGGGCAGGGAAAGATCGGATAAAAGACTTGCGAAAAGCTCTTTACTTTCGCATGTTTTTTTAACATACTTTATTGGATGAAAAGAATGTAAAAGGTTGCTGATCGCACGATTTGCATTAGGGAGGTAGATTTATGCGTTCCACGGCATTTATTAAAAGCATGTTCATCCTGATCCCCGTACTTCTTACCGCATACGCCTGCGGCGGAGACGATTCCGGTGGAGACGGCTGCACACCCAACATGACAGAGTGCGCGGACGACAATTCCTACAGGGCATGCGATGAAGACGGCAACTGGCAAGACCCGGTGGCCTGCAACGACGACGAAGTCTGCATTGCCGGAACCTGCCAGCCGGGCGAAAGCGACGGCGACTATGTCGGCGAGTGCAACGCCGGCGACAGCATCTGCGTCGGCGATCTCATAAAAGAGTGCGGAAACGACGGCTCCTGGGGAACAGAGCACGAATGCCCCGATGGTCAGAACTGTTCCGGCGGCATCTGCATCAGCGGCGAATCCTGTCAGGCCTCCATCCAAACCCGCTGCGTTGACGACACCCATATGCAGACCTGCAACGACGCAGGCGACGGCTGGGGTCCAGAAGAAGAATGCGGCGATGACGAAATCTGCTATTCGGGACGCTGTCAGATTGTAGACTGTGAACCCAAAACAGAAACCAGCTGCGACTCCGACGGAAACGTTGTTACCTGCAATGAAGCCGGTGACGGCTGGGAGGACCCGAAACCCTGTGACATCGGCTATGTATGCTACGAAGGCCGCTGCATCGAAGAGGGTACTCAGGTTTGTGTACCCGGCACCGAAACCCGTTGCGCCGACGGTGAAAGACTGGAACAGTGCAACGATGACGGCAGCGGCTGGAAAGACCCTGTTCCATGCCCACCCAGCTGGATTTGCGATTCGGCAAAAAAACAGTGCGTGGAGGGCGGCTGCACTCCCGGAACGGATTTCCGCTGCTCCTCGTCCACTTCAATTCAGTACTGCAATGACGCCGGCGACGGCTATAACGAACCGGTAGCCTGCGGTGTAGGCGAAGTCTGCACCTCGTCCAAAGGCTGCGGCCCGTCCGAATATGTCTGCATGCCGGAATCCTACGAGTGCCTTGACGAACACACCATCCGCCAGTGCAATTCCGAAGGCACCGGCTACGAGCCCGGAATAATTCCCTGCGAAGCAGGCGATGACGGCAGCAGTTGTCTGGACGGCATGTGCGTCGATCTCTGCGAAAGAGCCCGCATGCTCGATTCCTACATCGGCTGCGACTACTGGCCGACCGTTCTGCCAAACCCGCAGCTCGACTCGGTTTTCAAGAGTGGCGATCAGTCAGAATTTGCAGTCGTGATTTCGAACACCAACCCGGATTATACGGCGGAAGTCACCATCGACATCCCCAACAAGCCGTCGCGCAGCATTTCGGTTCCACCCATGACCGACAAAACCGAGCGTCTGCCGTTCAATGAACTTTCTGGAACAGCCAAGGGCAAGTCGGCTTTCCATCTGCATTCGACTATTCCTGTAACCGTTTCTCAGTTCAACCCGCTGACCTACGTGGTCAATTCGGCCTGTCTGGATGGTAAGAGCGAAGATCGTGCCACCTGCTATTCATACACCAACGATGCATCGCTGCTTTTGCCTTCGCATGTTTTCGAAAACGAATACATGGTAATGGCCTACCGTCCGATGATTCAGCTCATAGGCGGAGTTAATTATGGCGAAATGTCGAAGGCATTCATAAGCATTGTTGCGTCCAGTCCCGGCACAACTTCAGTCACGGTAAAAACCACCGCTAACGGCAAAGTTGTGGCAGGAACCGGAGTTAACGGAATTCCTTCCAACGGTCAGCAGACCTATACGCTGAACCAGTTCGAGGTTCTGCAGCTTGCCAGCGACTACAACACATACGACCAGAACACCTGTTTCAACGATTCGCTCAGCGGCAGAACGTTCTGTCTTAGTTCCGACCTTACCGGAACCAAAATCGAATCCGATCAGCCTGTGGCGGTTTTCTCCGGCAACGAGTGTCAGTTTGTGCCGCACACCTGCTGGGCCTGCGATCATCTCGAAGAGCAGATGTTCCCGACCGATTCCTGGACCAGTCAGTACATAGCCGCCAAGGCCATCACGCCCGACAGCGACAACTCGAACCCCAACGTGTACAAAATTGTGGCGCTCAACGACGACACCACCATCACCACCAAGCCCGAAAGCGTTCTGGGTTTGTATCCGCCCAACTCAGGAACCGCCGCGCAGATCAGTTGTGATCGTACTCTTAACGCGGGCGATTACTGCCTGATTCAGACCTATGACGATTTCATCATCATTTCGAAGCCCGGAAACGAGGTGCTGGTTGGACAGTTCCTGGTAGGCCAGGATTTCGATGCCAACGACACGTCAGAGATCGGCGATCCGGCCATGTTCCTGATTCCGCCGGTAGAGCAGTTCCGCTACGATTACGTTTTCCTTACTCCCAGCACATACAAAGACGACTACATCAATATTCTGGCCAAGAGCAACAAGCTCGATATTTATCTCGACGAAGAGAAAATCAACAACTCCGAATTCGAGAAGATCGGCGGCATCAACGCTTATGTGTTGCGCATGAAGGTCGAAGACGGCACTCACAAACTCACATCCAACGGACGCGTGGGGCTTATCGTCTACGGTTACGACACCTACGTATCCTACGCCTATCCGGCGGGACTGGACCTTTCGTTCGTGCCGCACAAGTAAGAGAACATAATTCTGTCTGTGTAAAAGGGCCGGAAATCCGGCCCTTTTCTGTTGCCGGAAAGGAGCCGGAAACGGATGGAATCAAAGATTGCGGCGCACATCCGCAACAGGTTATAATTCCGCAGCCGACAGAACATTCGAAAGGCCGCGTCTGATGAGTACCGCGAAGAAAAATTTCGCCGCCGCCATACAGGAAGCTGTGGCGCTGCTGCCGGGGCTGCTGATATTCTTATTGTTCAAAGCATATTCAGCCGCTCCCTGCGCCGGGGACGAAAACATTTATTATTATCTGGGGGAACGCACCGCTTCGGGCGGACTGGCGCCTTACGGAGATTTTATTTTCACTCATCCGCCGCTGCACATGGCGATTGCCGCCTTCTGGATGTGGCTGCATCCTTTCACTCCACTGTGGGGCAAACTCGGCAGCATTGTTCCGGCGTTTTTCAGCATGATTCTCGTTTATGCCGCCCTGCGCCGGGCGGGATTGACGCGCAGTTACGCCGCCGCCGCACATCTGCTGCTGGCGTTTTCGCATGACTGGCTGGGCGTTTCGTCACACTTTACCGGCATCAACTGGGCCACTTTTGCCTTCACGGCAGGCGTGGTGCTGTTGCTGAACAGGCGGCTTTTTTCAGCCGGAGCGGCGCTGGCGGCTGCGGCGCTGATCGGTTTTCACATCATCCCGGCGGTGGCGTTCATATGCCTGACCGCCGCAGTGCGGTACAGGTTGAAAGTGTGGAAGCTGTGGGCGTCCTGTGCGGCTGTGACCTTCGGCGTTCATCTGCTGTGCATTCTGCTATGGGGCGAGAAATACTTCGGGCCTGTTTTCCGCTATCACCTTAAAAAACCGGCCATGGAACGCGAAGGAGCTTCTGCGGTGATCCGTTTCTTCTGGAACGAATATCATCTGCTTGTTCCGGCTCTTGTGGCTTCTGTGGTATTGGGTTTTCTGTTTGTTCTCAAGCTACGCAACAGAGAAAGCGCGGAATTTTCGAAGCTGCACGAACTGGCGCTCTACTGCATAACAGTGCTGGCCGTCGAAGCTCTGGCGCTGAAATATCTGAGTCGTGTTTACACCTACTACATGCAGCCCATGCTGCCCTTCATGGCCATGCTGACTGCCGTATTCATCCGTATGGCGGTCGATCTGGCGCGCCGGGCGGCAGGCGAACTGCGCCGCCGCAAACGCAGTTACTCTGCGGCGGCGGGCCTGCTGGCGCTGACTCTGGCGCTTGTTGCAGGTTTTGTATGGGGCGAAAAACTAGAAACCAGGCTTGGTTATTACCAGAAAGAATACGGCAGGACTTACGAATACCCCTGGAAAGACTCGCAATGGCTGCCGGGTTTTCTGAACTCAGTCGTAAAAAAAACTTTCTACAGGCCCGAACGCCGTGTGGGCGACTGGTACAACGGCGTCACGCTTTATTTATGGCACGAAGTGCGCACCGAAGACCCCACGCCCATGACCGACAGTTTCAGGATTTACAGCGAAGGCAGAGAAGGGCGCATCTTCGGCGACAACTCCAGTGTTCCGCTTATAGCCATGCAGACGGATCGCCTGATTTCGATGGACCTGGATACGAACTCGATGATTTTCCGCAGCGGCCAGATGCCGGTAAGTGCGCTGATGGACGGCCTTCAGGCCGATCCCCCGCGCTGGGTTATAGTCTGTCCGACGCGCGGCATATGGGGCATAGACGCCTTCCGCAACTGGGTCGGACAGAATTACCGTATGGCCGGACAGGTTAAAAGCGGGCAGAACGAACGCCTGATTCTTTACGAAAACATCGCGCTGTCGAATTGAAGCTTATTCAGCCGGGAACTCTATCTGAACACGCAGACCGCCTTCAGGGCGCCTTTGGGCCGTAAGGACGGCGTGCATGCCGTTGCAACGTCGCAGCGCCAGCGCCAGTCCCATTCCCTCGCCGCTTTCGCCCGAAGCCCGCGCCGCCTCTCCACGAAAATAAGGCTCGAAAATTCGCTCAAGCTCATCGTCGTCGGCGCCCGGCCCGTCGTCGGAAACGCTCAGAATCACAGCTCCGTCTTTTTCCGATGCTGCGGCGCGGATTGTTCCGCCCGGCGGCGTGTATCTGACGGCGTTGAATATCAGTTCATCCAGCACCTGCACCAGTGCGGTCGAGTCGGCTTTCACCGGTAAAATGGCGGCTGGAAAATCTCTTTCAAGCCGCTGGGCTTTTTCCGAAGCCAGCGGACGGTTTTTTTCGATTGCTTCTGCAAAAAGCGGCAATGGATCAAGCAGGTGCAGTCCTTCTTTATCGCTGCTTTCCGGCGCGCCGCAGCGGACGTAATCCAGCGTTTTGTTCAGCATGGCCTGCATGGCTTCGATGTCTCGCCCTATATCTGCGATCTCACGCGTGTCGCCGTATCTGCGTTTCAGCAGTTCAAGCTGCACACGCTGCCGCGCCAGAGGAGCTTTAAGGGCATGTGCAGCCTGAGCCAGAGCTTCGTCGTTGTGCTGAGAACTGAGTTCAAGACTGCTGGAAAGGCGGCGGCAGGCCTCCGAGAATTTCTGCAATCCGGCCATGGCTTCTGCCGCCTGGGTTTTGCCGGACCCGGAAGATCGCAGATTTTCGAGGTCGCGCACGGCGCGTTTTAAAGGCGTTCCGACCGCATTGCCGAACAGATATCCCGCCGTCGCTGAGATAAGTGACAGAAAAAGCGCCGCAGCCAGTACAAACGGCCATTCGGCGGTGAGAATCCCCGAATTATGCGGCGCACCGGCCATAAGGAAAATAAAGGCGAAGATGCACAGACACAGGAGCGTCAGGACACCGGAGAATACAGCGAAAATCGGACCGGCTGGAAACTTCAGTGTTTGCGTTTCTTTTTTCATCTTTTTTCCCTTACGGAAGAATTATTTCGAAAGCGCCTCCGGTATCGGTGCTGCCCGCGCCTATGAGGTCCGCGCTTTGTTTCTGCGGACGTATGCGGTAAATCTCGATATACACTGAAGGCGCAAGCAGGCCGTCTGCGTCCAGCACTTTTCCGGCAAAGACGCGCCCGCGCGCCAGCTTCTGATCCAGCACGCCGTCGCTGGAAAGTTTGATGTCGTATACGGAAACTCGTCCGTATTCTGTGCCGGCAGGTGGAATGAAACTGATGTCGTAGGTGCCGGGGTCGATTCCGATTGAGTACTTTCCGTCGGTGTCAGTAATAACGGACTTGACATAAACGGTGGTTTCGTCCTGAGATGCTTTTTTGCTTGCCTGCACTTCCACTCCTGCCAGCGCTTCGTCATCCGGCGACAGCACCACACCGGAAAGCTTCGAGCGATAATCGAGTTCAAAATTGTAAACGTGGCTTTCCGCTCCACAGTCAAGCGTTTCGGATTTGAGTATGGCGTAATCGCTTTCCACAGGCGGCAGTATTGTAAGAGTGTAAGTGTCTTCGGGGTGTCCGGCTCGTACTCGCAGCAGCGAAATTGCGTAGCGGCCTTTCTCGTCGCAGGTCGCCTGGCGCTCGAAGCGCCCGCCGCCTATGACCCCACTGAAGACCAGCACCGCTCCTGCCACCGGTTGCCCGTCTTTTCCGGTGACATCGCCGGAAATGTCGCATTCTTCGGGAATGAACTGTTCGGTTTCTATGTTGAGCTGACCGTTTTCCGGGTTCAGTATGCCGTGATCTCCAACCCAGATGAGTTCCTTGAAAACCGTAGTGGGGAAAAGCGGCTGAGCTTCGCCGGCTGACAGTTCGATGTTGTAGCGCCCCGGATAGTTCGGCAGGCGCAGATCGGTGAAGCGCCCTTCGTTGTTGCTGACGACGATGTTCGAGCGGTACCTGGTGTCACTGCTTTCATAAGCCTGCACGCGCAACCCGACGCCCGGCTGCTGGTCGTGGTCGTATATGCTGCCGCTTAAGGCATAGCCGCGCAGAAACGTTATTGTTTCCGAAAGGCGCTCGCTTACTTCAAGTCCGTCGCGCAGCACCAGCGGCGGAAAATCCGCTTCGTTTTTAGGATTAACGAAACGCGAGTAAATGCCCGGCAGAAGATCGACGCTGAAAACAGCTTCGCCCACATCTGCCACAACGCTGCTGGAGACGGTAAGAGATGACAGACTGTGACCTGGAATATGTCCGTTGTTCTGCGAATAACTCAGGCTTATTACAGCCTCGGCGGCATTTCCGTCTGGATCGACCACGCGCCCGGAATAATTCACTGCACGTCGCAATGTAAACGATCCTTCGAAATCATCGACGTTAAGACCTATAATCTGCTGCGCCGGATAACCGGAAGACGAGGGTGGCGTCAGTTCGACGGAGACGACGTACCCGGCCACTTCGTCTATTTCAGATTCGTATTCGGCGTCGCCATCTCCGTCGGAAGCTTCGTCACCGGCGCCATCGGAGCACGAGCACAGCAGAAACAGAGAAAACGCCGCGTGCAACAGGCGCAGAACGGCGGCATATCCGCATTTCTGCGGAGCTTTCATTGACATTGCGCCTCCTGTTCTTCGTCTGGAATAGTCAGACTGGTGTCGAGCGTAATGAACCACACGCCGTAATATGTATGCGCATCCGCCGGAGTGGTGCGCAGATCGCTGTCGGCCTGATCCTGCACGAAGCCCTTGTCGGAAACCACCACTTCCAGCACATGCTGTAAAATAGGAGATTCTTCGCTGCCCGAAACCTGCCTAGCGGGCAGGGCGTATGTCATGCCGACACCGTCGATTTTTGGGGCATTCTGATCGTAATCCAGGAACCAGCGGATGCTTAAATTCACGTCCGGGTCTTCCGGCATGTTGACATCGAGAATCTGAAAAGTCCAGCGGCGGCAGTCGCGCGGAATGGTAGTTTTTCCGAAGGCGGGTTTTACGTTGCGTATCACCGGCCAGTAATCGTTTTCAAGTTCGAAATCGTCGTCACCGTCCACACGCTCACGGATATCTTCGGGCACCACGCATGATGCAAGCAGCAGAACGGACAGCAGCACAACCGCAAGCCGCCATGCCCAGCCTGCTGAAATGCGCTCAATTGTTCCGCCGCCGCAGATGTTCAAGTTAGTCTCCTCATGCTTTGTCTTCGCCCATTTTTTCGAGATATCTGAAAATCGTGCGCGGGTCAACGTCCAGCACCTGCGCCGTGCGGGTGCGATTGCCGTTGTTGAGCATCAGCGCCTTGCGTATGTACTCGGTCTGAAATTCTTCGCGCGCAATATTCAGAGGCTTTATCGTGGTGCTTTCGGACTGCGGCAATTCGAGGTCGGCGGCTTCTATCTGTTCGCCTTCCACCATTATCAGGGCCTTTTTGATGAGGTTCTCAAGCTCGCGCACGTTGCCGGGCCAGCGGTATTTGCGTATGGCATCCACCGCTCCGGCTGAGAAACCCTTGATTCTGCGGTCGTATTCTCCGTTGTAACGCTCAAGAAAATAGCGCGCCACCAGCATAACGTCGTCGCCGCGCTCGCGCAGCGGTGGCAACTGCAATCCGATGACGTTAAGGCGGTAATACAGGTCTTCGCGGAAACGCCCTTCGGCGATGGCTTTTTCGAGCGGGCGATTGGTTGCGGCCACCACGCGTATGTTAACATCGATGGGTACGGTTTCTCCTACCGGAACGATGCTGTGCTCTTCCAGGGCGCGCAGAATTTTCACCTGCAGTTCCATCGGCATGTCGCCGATTTCGTCCAGAAACAGCGTTCCGCCGTCGGCGGCCTTGAATTTGCCGGTGCGGTTGGCGACAGCTCCGGTAAATGCTCCGCGCTTATGCCCGAACAGTTCGCTTTCGAGCAGTTCGCCGGGAATGGCTCCGCAGTTTATGGCGACGAAAGGCCCGTCGCGGCGCATGGATTTTTCGTGAATCTCGCGCGCCACAAGTTCTTTGCCCGTGCCGGTTTCGCCCATTATAAGAACCGGAACGTCAACGCCGGCGATTTTGGATATCTTCTGAAAAACTTCGCGCATGGCGTCGGATGAACCGATAATGCGTCCGAAACGCATCTGTTCTATTTTTTCCTGCAATTCCTTGCGGTCGATCTGAAGTTCATTGACGATGATGGCATTCTGAATGATAAGTGCTGCCTGTGCAGCGAAGATTTCGAGCAACTGCATTTTTTCGGGGGTGAACAGGTTTATGACGTTGTTGTTTCCCAGATAAATGACGCCCAGCATATTTCCGCGCGCCACTATGGGGGCGCACATTACCGAGGACAGTTTGAGGTTCATCACCGATACGGATTTGTTGAAGAATTCGTCGCTCATGGCGTCGGCCACAAGGAGCGATTTGCGCGTTTCCACCACGCGCGCAATAATGGTGTCGGAAACGTAGCCTATGGCGCCTTCGATGCTCTCGCGGTTGATGTTGCGCGCCACTGTTACGTCGTAGCCTTTTTCCTCGCGCTTCAGAATAAGAAAGCCCTTGTCGGCCTGAGTGATTTCGATAAGCATGTCGATGAGCGAATTCAGCAGCTCTTCTATGCGGTACTGTCCCAGCAGTTTCTCGGTGAACTCGTGCAGTTTGTGATAGCCCGCCATTTCTGAAGGCGCCGAACCTTTAGTGCGGGTATCGATTTCGTCGAAGAGATCGAAGGTCAGGTTCACCTCACCCAGCGTAATGACGTCTTTATGTGTGAGTTTGTAATTTTTCTCCTGGCGACCGTTTATGAGGATTACGCTTTTGCGGTTTACCGGAGAAATATTGTAATGCTTGCCATCAAAAATTATGTAGGCATGATTGGCATCAATCGACGGGTCGGGAATGCTGATGTCGTTTGTGTTGTCCGCGCCCAGCGTGGTGATTTTCTTGAAGAGCTTAACCGATTGCGGACCACCGCCTGGATTGTTGTTTATGAATTGCAGGCTCGGCATCTGCCCTCCTCCCTTTGCTCGCTAAAATTCCACATACAGAAACCCCACTTTCGGTTTGTCGGAATTTTCATCGCTGTCGTCCTGCGGCGCTTCGCTTTCTGGCAGCGGCGTGTATTCGCGATAATTCAGGGCTGCGTCTATGACGCCACCCACAGCCAGAATTGCAAACACGCCCAGGCTCACGAATTGCGTGATGCGCCAGTCGCGCGCCAGCTTTGCATTGCCGCTGGTGTACATGCCGTCGTCGCCGCGATAGCCGCGCACCATGAAATATGAGGTGATGTTAAGTGCCAGACTTATCGTTTCAGCGGCGGCGAAGAGTGTTCCTTTCACCGGCTGGCCGTTCTGAAACTGCCCGACGCCGAAAGGAATGAAATTCACCGCATAAGCGTTGCGGCTGAAATATTCTTTTTTCAGGGGCGGCTGTTCTTTTTCGGCGGTTTTAATGCGCGCCTGACGGATTTCGTCCAGCAGCTGGCGGTTTTCTTCCTTAATTGATTCGAAGAAGTCGATGATTATCGGCGGCACATACAGAGGGTCAAGCTGATAATCCGGCTCGCGCGTAAGCAGCAGCATGAAGCTTTCCTTCGAACGCTCTTTCTGCTGAAGAATATAGTAGGTTACGCCCAGATGTCGGTATGCCTCAAGCTGCTGTTCTTCGGAATCGAAAAGTCCCTGGCGCATGGCCTCTTCCAGATGCGTGACAACCGCCGGATAATCGCCATATTGAAAAAGGTTGCGCACCAGCTCAAGCTCTTCATCGCCGCCGGACTTAAGTATCAGCGGCGCTTCAAAAGCCTGGGTGTTGTCGCCGCCGTTCGCGGACTGCTGCGGCTCGGCGCAGACTTCGTGCAGACAGACGAACGTCAGCACAAAAGCCAGGAGCGACAGCATTTTTCTGATACGGCGCGACATTACAGCTTTCTCAATTCAAACCTGACCTCGGTGCTTTGACCGGCCTTGAGTTTAACCCTGCGGGTTTCGGTTACAAAGCCTTCCTTGCGCAGGCTGATTTCAACGCTTTTCTCCGATACCTGCTCCGGCCATCTTATCTCAAGCGGCTTCGAAAATGGAGTATATCCTTTGAATTCCCCAGCGATGAACAGCATGGCCTTCTGCGAATTGCCTATGCTGAGCATGGCCGGAAGCAGTTCCAGGCGTTCGCGGATTTCTATGGACTGATCCGGGCGCACGATTTCGACTGTTTTTTCAAGCGGAACGCAGCTTGGGTTTACCATGCGCACTCTGTGTTTTCCGGCAGGAAGCTGCAACGGGAAAACTGTGGAGGCATCCAGCGGATATTGACCGACTTTTCTGCCGTCTACGTAAATGTCCGACCACGGCATGGTATGTACGCGCAGCGTACCTGAAAAATCAGCACCTGCAATCGCCGCCCCCTTGCCGGGAATTTTTTTTAGCGCACCAATTCTTATGGTGTTCTTCGGTTTCAGCAGAACCGGTTTGCTCAGGCTTTCAACGGCGACCGCAGCTTTCGCCTCAGAAGGCGGAGCACCGTCAATCGGCGTTATTCCTGTGGGGGGCGAATCATCAGCCTGACTGTAGTTGACTTCCGAATACAGAATTTCTTCATCAGTGTCCGGCGGCGTAAAAAGCCCGTAGAGCAGATCATTGTGATTTCGCAGCTGAACTGCGGCAATTATCAGAAAGGCCGCCGCTGCGGCAAAAGCGCCGAAGTACGCCAGGCGCTTTTCCCATCGGCGCCGCGTAAGCAGGGCCTGAAGATGCGTGTTTGCTTCGGCGTGATCCGGTTTTACAAGCAGCAGACGATTATAAAGCTGTGCGGCTTCCGCCGGTTTGCGCTTCGACAGACTCCGGGCTTTTTCTTCCAGCCACACCACAAGGCGTCCGTTGAATTCCTTAAGATATGAATCCGAATCGAGCAGCAGACGTCGCAGTTCGCCTTCGGGGTCTTCAATCAGCGTCGTCGCCAGGTAGTCTTCGAGGTCTTTCAGCAGTTCCGCCGCACTCTGATAGCGCTGGGCCACATCGTTTCTCAACAGACGGCGCAGAATAGCGGCAAAACGGTTGGTCATTTCGGGTCGCAGCATCTGCGGATCGTCGTATACACCTTCGTAAATACGGCGCAAAATCAGAGGCGGGCTGTCGCCATCGAAAGGCAGCTGACCGCAACAGATTTCGTACAGTATGGTGCCCAGCGAAAACAGGTCCGAACGCGGGTCGATTTTCTGCCCGGTAGCCTGTTCCGGACTCATGTAGACCGGCGAGCCAACCAGAGTTCCGGTCATGGTCATGGACATTTCTTCGAGGGCGCGGGCTATGCCGAAATCCATAAGTTTCAACGCGCCGTCCAGATGAAACATGACGTTTTCGGGCTTAAGATCGCGATGTACGATGCCCTGTTTATGGGCATGATCCAGCGCGCGAGCGATAAAAAGTGCAATTATCGCCGCCACCTCTTCGGGCAGCACGCGCTGACGCTTTGAAAGATCAGCCAGAGTGCCGGCCTGAATTAGCTCGGTCACTATGTACGGAACATCCGAGCCCTCACCGGAATAATCGAATATTTCTATGATGTTAGCGTGACGCAGGCGCGCCACGGTGGTTGCTTCGCGCCTGAAACGCTTTACGGCTTCGGCCTCGCGCGCCAGATGCGCATGCATGATTTTGAGCGCAACTTCACGCTTGAGGTGCTCATCCTCGGCTTTATAGACCACTGCCATTCCGCCGTGGCCGATCTCTTCCATTATTCTATATTTATCGATCCTGCGACCGATCACTTGCTTTCAATCCGTGAAAAAATTGTCCTGCCTGCAAAAGAAAGTATAGCAATAAAGTCAGGGAAACAAAAGATACTGCGACAGAAAAAGCGCAGTTGCGCTTTTTCCGAAAGCGGCGAACAATTGCGCGGTTCGACTGCGCCCGGCTTTCTACTTGTTCAGTCCCAGAAGCTCCTGAACGCTTTTCAGTTTCTGTTCCGCGCGGGCGCGGGCTTCCATTTCGGATTTTATAAGAGCATAAGCCTTCACCAGGCGCTGCTCGTTTTTCTGGTTCAATTCGCGCAATTCTTCGGCCTCGGCTTCCAGCAGTTCCAGTTTTACGTCGAAATCCTGCGAAGCCTGTCCGGCGTTTCGATGCTGTTCCTCAAGTTCGGTGTGACGCTGCTGCAATTCCGCCAACTTTGCGGACAGTTCGTCGCGCTGTCGCACGGCATCATCAAGCGAGCGTCCAAGCTCGCTTATGCGTTCGTCGCCGCTGCGGCGCACTTCGGTTATTTCGCGCGCACGTTCTTCTTCCAGACGCGCCAGTTCCGCCTTGTGCGAATGCTCCATTTCCAGCAGGCGGGCCTCAAGGCGACTGACTTCAACGGCGCGTTCTTTTCTCAGATCGTCCAGTTCGGCTTCGAGCTGCGTTTTTTCGGCACGCCCGGCGGCCAGCTGCTCTTCAAGAAGCTGTAACTGTCGATTGGCCTCAAGCAGATCGCTGTTGAGGCTGGCGACTTCGGAGTCGCGGTTTTTAAGAACATCTGTGTGAGCGTTAAGTTCCGCATCCTTGTGCAGAAGTCTGTCCTGCATGGCGGCCAGTTCTTCGTCTTTTTCAGACAGCTCACGGTGCAGTTTGCGGTTTTCGGTGTCGGCGATGGTGAATTTTTCCTCAAGCTGCGCCACCTGACGACGCACCATATCCAGTGATGCGCGTTCTCTGTCGAGGTCTTCCAGCGCTTCGGCCAGACGCCTTTCGAGCATGGCCTTCAGGCTGCCTTCGGCGGTTTCGCGGGCCTCAGTATCGGGTTCAGGCTGGATCGGAAAATCTTCCGCATCAAAATCAAGCGTCGCCGTTTCGACATCCGGTGTCTTCCTGGCAGACGTTTCGGGTTTCACGATTTCGCGTTCGACATCTTCAAGTACGGCCTGAACAATTTCATCGTCCAGTTCCGATGGGTTGCCGAGCGCCTCTTCGACGATTTTGTCAAGCGATGCTTCGTCTTCAAGCACTTCAGCCAGTTCTTCCTGCACCATATTGCGGACGACAGTATCTTCCGGTGCGATTTCCTCTGGTCGCAGGTTCTCGACCAGAGTTTCTTCGACGGCGGTGTCCAGTTCCGCGTCCACGATTTCCTTCAGTCCGTCGAGAATATCAGAATCTTCATCCTCAAAAGGCACGGCAGATTTGTGCGGCCCTTCCGGCGCAGCGACTTTTTCTTTGATGGTCAGTGGCTCGAAAACCGTTTCTTCTTCCGGCTCAGACTCTACGCCCAGCATTTCGTCCAGCTCCGAAAGATCGGCTTCCTTGCGGGCGACCAGCGTATCGAGCATATTGTCCGGCATGTCGCCCAGCAGACTGTCCAGCTCGTCCAGCACTTCTTCTTCCTTGCCCTTGCCGGTGCCGGGGTCGCGCATGACGAAATCTTCGGGGTCGGGCAGGTCGAGCGGCATTACATCCAGTGTCGGCGGCTGAGGCTCGCGGCGGACTTCTGTCATCGGCAGCATCAGCATGGGCGCCAGCGCATTGTAAAATGTTTCCGGCATGAAGGGCTTGATGAGATAGCGCTCGGCGTGTTTACGCAGTTTGCGATGCTGTTCGACGGCTGCGGCGTCTTTTTCTTCGGCGCAGATCAGAAAAATTTTGTTCTTCAGCGCCAGATTGCGCTTGAGCGCTCCGAAAACGGCGAAGCCGTTGCCGTCGGGAAGATGCAGGTCGATTAAAAATGCGTCAGGCTTGAATTCGGTCAGGAGCTGCCGTGCTTCGGCGCTGTTGCGCGCCAGTCTGGCTTCGAGCGGCTTTCCTTTCAAGAAGCGCTCCATGCCTGAGAACAACTCCGAGTCTGAACTGATTACGAGGAGCTTTTTCTCGACCATCTCAATTCCCTTGTCTACTTCAGGGTGGTGTATGAAAAAAGGACTTCTTTCAGTCGCCCTTCAATTTCGATATTGCCCTGCCGATTTCTTTTATGCTGCCCAGGCCGTGACGCGCCAGGTACATCATTACGCCCTTGCCGCCCAGCGCCAGAACCCCGAATACTCCTATGCGCGTGAGTCCAAGAAAACCGATGTTGAGTTTGGCTTTTATGTATTCGTCGGGGTTGTCGGAAGTCATTATTCTGAAAAATTCGACGCCGTTTTCACCGATATCGTCCGACTTGAACTCCAGCAGACGCGTGATGGCGGCCGGGCTGATTGTGAAGGATATTTCGGGCGACTTCGGGCAGGCGCCTTCGCGCAGAAATGTTTTTTTGCTTTCACGGGCGACGTAATAAGAACCTTCGTCGCCGCCGATGCGCATTTCTATTATGATACCGTCTTTAAGAGGCGCTGCGGCGCGCTTCGCCACGTCTTTTTCCTCAAGAAAACGGCGCAAACGTTCGAAATCTTCTCTGGCCATAAACTGACTCCTTAAAAAGGCATTTTACGCAGTGTTGATATGAAATCCACAATGGAAGTAAATTATCACACCCGCCCGGCGCGGGCAAATCTTAAGTTGCCGAAATCAGCCTGAAAGGAAATGAATCGGAGCCCGGACCTGAACAGTCTCCGGTTTATAAAAACACCACCGGCGTTTATCGTCCGTCTCCCCCCTCTGCGGTCTCTCGCAAGTTGTAATTCCCGCGAAGGCTCAGAGCTTCAGGTCGGGAGACATAAAGCAACAGGGTTGGGTGCCAACGAGGAGGGCCGCACTGCGCGCAAAAGGGCGCGGAAGGCGGAAGAATGAGATGCTTTTTTACGGAGTGGCGGTCGTTTGGGTTTTAACGCTGCGTAATATCGCACATGCGCGCGCGAAGCGCGCGCATTCATAAGCTGCTGGAACTTTCTAATTCTGGATATAAATATTTTCAGGCACGATCTGGCGCTGGTGCGAGCCCTTCGGGCTCGCATTCCGAACTGCGCTTGCCTGACATCAAGGTCGGCAAACCGGGGACTGGTCAGAGCCAGGACGACCCGACTTGCAAAAAGAAATCGAAGCTGATAGAAATATTCTGTCTTGCAAAGTGGTTTACAGTAGCAATATTGGATTAACAACGATTCGAATGTGTTGTCAAACCGAGAACAGAAAGGGTTTTGTTATGAAAAAATTCATCGTTTCCGCAATGCTTTTTGCTTTTGTCATGGCTATGGCTTCTCTGGCCGGCGCCGCCACTGTTAAAGGCTTTGGTGTTACCGCCGTCGACGGCGACACTCTGCACGCCACCATCGACAAAGTGAAAACCAAGGTCAAGGTGAACGGTATCGACGCCCCCGAAAAGGGTCAGCCGTTCTATAAAGAAGCCTATGAAGCTTTGAACGAGCTGATCAAGAACAAGAATCTCGAAATCGAAGTTATCGAAAAGAAGGATGGCACCACCTACGCGAAAATCATCGTGGACGGCAAGAACGTAGCCGAAGAAATGGTGAAGAAAGGTATGGCCTGGTACTACAAACGCGAAGCTCCCAAGGAAGTCAAGCTCGAAAGCATGATGGAAAATGCCAAAAAAGACGGTCGTGGTCTTTGGACTCCGCCCACTCCTCCGTGGGAATACAGGACCAAATAAATCAGGCGCATGAGTAAAAAAATCCCCGCATTCAAGCGGGGATTTTTTTGTCGTTTACAAGACAGCGCTTATTTCGTGCTTTCAGCTTCGCCTTCGTCATCGCCGTCAGTCAGAGTGGGCGAATCGGAATTGATCGGCGGATCGGGCAGACCATCCATGGGGCCTTCGTCGGATAAGACGCCCGGATTGTCGGCTTCGATTTCTATCCAGTCGAATTTTTCCTTCGCAAGATTGTATGCGCCTATCTTCAGCGTGTCGCAACCGGCGTCAACAACCAGATGATGATGCTCATAATATGCAACAGTGGTGGTGGGCCAGTCGAGACACCAGGCGTCCAGCCCGCCGCCGCCGCCGCCGGTGATGAAGTGGGCCACCCCATCAACCATGCCGCGTTCGTAGCCGTGCATATGACCGCTGAAGTAAGCGTGGAAATGATGCTCAGCCAGCAGCGGCAGGAACCAGCCGCGAATCTGCTGATTGCCGTCGAATGTGCAGGAACCGTCACCCCAGGCTTCCGAGTAGCCGGGCTCGTGAGCCAGTGCGAAGCGCCAGGTGGCCTTCTGCGCGGCTTCGGAGGCCACCTGCTCGCGTACCCATTCCGAATATTCGTTTTCAACCGGCCCCAGCGGGAAATACACCTTGTTAGTGTCTATCACCAGGAAAAAGGCGTTGCCGTATGTGAAACTGTACATGGTTTCGTGATCGGGTTTTCCTTCGGGATAAGGGAAGGAATAATAATCGTAAAGATTGTCTGCGTTTCTCTCGTGGTTGCCTATTGCGGTGTAGAAAGCCGTTTCGTGCATCAGCGCGCGCGCCGGGCCGAAAAGCTGCTCCGGCCACAACGCATCCTCAGGGCCGTCCTGTACAAGATCACCCACGCCTAGGATGAACCACGGATTGAAGCTCGCCATCTGCGGCACTACATCTCTGAACACTTCCGGACCGTTCTGGTTGTCGCCCCACACGGTAAAGCGGAAGGCCGAACCGGGAGCCGGTGCGGTGTAGAAATGATGCATGGCCGAAACCGTTTCGCCCGACTGCACCTTGTAGAAATATCTGGTGTTTTCCTTCAGGCCGCTCAGTTTCACTTCGTGGATTT
>JAKQSH010000506.1 GCA_029570245.1 Deltaproteobacteria bacterium
CCGTGGAAACTCAGCGTCTCAGGCTGCCTTACGAATCGCTGCCTTCGGCTGTTGAACGCTTTTTCCTGCACGACCGTCTTTCGCTGGTGGTGGCCGGAACGCACGGCAAAACCACCACCAGTTCTCTTACGGCCTGGCTGCTGGAAGCGGCAGGACGCGATCCGGGCTTTCTGATAGGCGGCGTGCTGACCAATTTCGGACGCAGTTTCAAGCTGGGCAGCGGAAAGGATTTCGTGCTGGAGGGCGACGAATACGATTCGGCCTACTTCGACAAGGCTCCCAAATTCCTGCACTACCGTCCGCACGGAGCCATCATCACCTCCATTGAGTTCGACCACGCCGACATATACGATTCCATAGACGAAATTGAAGAACGCTTCGCCGAGTTCGCCGCGCTGATTCCATCCGACGGTGTGCTGCTGGCCTGCTTCGAAAACGAAAGAGTACGGCGCGTGTCACAGAAGGCCGCCTGCCGCGTTCTTTCTTACGGTCTGTCTTCCGATTACGACTGGCATCCGGCGCGCATCGAAATGAACCCGGACGGTTCGTCGTTCGTCCTTATGAACAGAGGCCGTGAAATCGCGCATCTGAAAACATCCATGAGCGGAGAACACAACATTCTTAATATTACGGCGGCCTGCGCTCTGCTTGTTGAAAGAGGTCTGGACGCCGCCCGTCTGCCGGAAGCTCTGCTGTCATTCAAAGGAGTGGCGCGCCGTCAGAACGTTTACGGGCCGATAGCCGGAGTGCGCGTCATAGACGACTTTGCGCATCATCCGACGGCCATACGCTATACGCTGGAAGGTCTGCGCCGCGCTTTCCCCCAGGGACGCATGCTGACGGCTTTCGATCCGGCCACAAACACCACCAGCCGCAACTTCTTCCAGAAGGAACTGGCGGAGTGCTTCGCCTGCGCCGACATGGTGGTTTTCGGACCGCCTTCGCGCTCCGACCGCATAGCGCCGGCCGAGCGTCTGGACCTCGAACGACTTACAGAAGATTTGCAGCGGGGCGGCATCGCCGCGTATCATGGCAGAGATGCCGATGAAATCGCCGCTGTGCTGCTGCGCGAGGCGAAAGCCGGAGACAGCATAGTTGTGATGTCGAACCGCAGTTTCGGCGGCTTGAAAAACAAACTGATCGAACTGCTTGAAAAAAAAAGATGAATCGCATGGGCTTCAGGTTTTCGACAATATGCCTGCTTCTTGTTCCGCTGTTGTGCGCCTGCGCCATAGACGGCAGCGGAGAATCACAACCGCAGGTGCTGGATGTTTCAGTCGAAGCTTCAGCCGTGCGCGGCGATGTGGTGCTGCACTTCACGCTTGTCGATTCCGGCGCATACACGTTGCAGGTGTCCGTGGAATACGAAGACGGAGATGGAAACTGGCAGAGCGCCACACCGTCCGCCGATGCCGGATCGGGCGGCGGATTCATGGCAGGCATGAGCGGCGTAAAACACGTTTTCGTCTGGGACAGCCTCGCCGATACCGGCAAAAAAAGCCTTGAAACACGCCTGCGTGTGCGCGCGGCAAACCCATTCAACTCGGCGCGGGCCTACAGTCCGCAGTTTGTGCTGGCAAACGACAACGCCTTTCCGATGGCGTTCTTCGCCGGTCTGGAAAAACGCGACGACAACACTGTGTTTGTCAGTCTGGCCACCTCCGACAACGAAGACATGCCGGTTTCGGTGCAACTGGAATACAGCATAGACGGCGGTGAAGTCTGGAGAGAAGCCAGCGTCAGCGGACAGACGGACGGTCTTCTGAATTCCGAAAAATACGGGCTGCATGCCCTTTACTGGGACAGCGCCGCCGACATCGCCTATGCGGATTATCCGGCGGTGCGTCTGCGGGTGCGCGCCTTCGACGAACTGGGGCCGGGTCCGGCGCGCCTTTCCGACGTTTTTTCGGTCGAAAACCTGGTTGAAACCGACCTTGAAATTGCGGATTTCAACACGATTCTGCGCGGAACTTCGGGCATTCCATTCGATATTTTCGGCAACCCCGAAAGCCGCTACGCAATGCGGATCGAATTTTCGAAGGACAGCGGCGAAACATACCACGCCTGCTCGCAGTTCATCAACACTGCCGACATGACGCGCAATCTTTCCGGTCTGCCGGACGGCAGCCGCCATGTTTTTTTCTGGGATACGAAAGCCGACTTCGGTGAAAGCAAGCTGCGCGGAGTGGAGCTGCGCCTGACTCTTCTTGATTACACCGGAAGAACGCTTGACCCGGAAATCGTGCTGACTTCTCCGACTTTCTCCATCGACAACGCCGCACTCAGCGATCTGCCTCTGATATCGGAAATTTATATGGGAGTCGAAGCCGGGAGCGGTTTTGTCGAAATATACGCCACACCCGGTTACGATTTCACCGGCATGACGCTTGACGAAATAGATCAGATGGGCTTTCCGACAGAAGCGGCTTTCGCGCTGGACGGACTGATCGCCCCGGAAGACGGAATCATGGTTCTGGCAGGACCGGACGGTCCCGATGCCGACCTTTTGATGGAAGATTTTTCAAAACTTTTCGAGGATCGCCGCGTGGGGAATCTTCTGCTTCAGAAACCCGAGCTTAATTACATTTACGACGCCGTCGGGTACGGCGATTTCGGCGACAACGTCTTTCTGGGCGAAGGTTCTCCTGCTCCATATCCGCCGCCGGGAATGTCTCTGCAACGCGATTTCACCAACACCGACACCGGAGACAACAGTCTCGACTTCGTGGTGTCCGAACCGACTCCGGGCAGCGGAAACCTGTGGGACGAGTAAGTTGAGCGCCGGTTAATTTTCTTGTAGGGCGGCTTTTATTCTGCTACTTTTCAGTTCTGATTCACAAGCGGAGTTCGATGTCTGCGCCATGCTGTCTACGGTAGAAAAAGTTCTGTTTCTAAAACAGGTGGAGCTGTTCCGGCACATGCCGGGAGAAGAGCTGGCCCGCATAGCGCGCATCACCCGCGAGCTTTCATTCGCGGAAGGCGAGAGCATCATCAATTACGGAGACATGGGCGACTCGCTGTATCTCATCATAGAAGGCCGCGTGCGCGTGCATGTCGGAGAGCAGGAAATAACCTTCCTGTCCGAAAATCAGTGCGTCGGCGAAATCGCCATTCTCGACGCCTCACCGCGCACGGCTTCGGTAACTGCGCTTACATCCGTCCGCACCCTTTCGATTTCGCGCGAAGAATTCACCGATCTGCTGCACGAACGCAATGAAATCGCCATAGGAGTAATAAAAGTCCTCACCGCCCGTCTGCGCGGCGAACTGGACAGACTGCACCAATAAAAATGAGCCCGCATCGCCGGTCAACATTAAGGAGGACACCGTGAAACGCCTCGTTCTCTTGTCTATGATTTTTGTCTGCCTGATGTCGGCAGAATCCGCCGCCTACTGGTCGAGCGGGAACGGCGCCGACTGGGAAAGCGTTCCGCGCATAATCTACGGCCCCGGCGACGAGAACGCAATCCGCGAGCGCCTGAACCGCGAGCCGTATAAGACCCTGTACGCGCGCCTGCTGGCCGAAGCCGGACAGTCTTACGATCTGGAAAATCACGATACCGGCCCCGAACAGCAGAAGGCCAACATCGCCGGCGCGGCGGCGTTCATATACGCCATGAACCGCAAGATGGCGGGCGGAGAAGTGACGGCTTTCGACAGCGAAGACGAGCGGCTGGCATACGGCAGACTGTCAGAAACGCTGCTGGCGCACATGTACACGCTTTCGCGCATGCAGAGCTTCGACGAGGCCGGGCTGGACATTCTGACTTCGCAGGAGCTGCTTACATACGCAACAGCTTACGACACGCTGCGCGGAGCGGCTTATGTTTTCGAGGATGAAGCGCTGGTTCGTGAAAACATCGTGGCGCTGGCCTCCGATTTCTACAAGGACTGGACGAACGATCTGGGCGGAGCCATGAACGCCTACAACGAAAACCACATGTCCAAGTCGGCTTCGGCCATGGGCGTTGCAGCCATTGTTATGAACGGCTACGAGCCCGATCCGGCAGACGATCTTGAGGGCTTCAAAAAACCGGAAGAGTGGATAAAGTTCGCGGTAAAACGCACCGAATTCATCGTGCTGGATGCACTTATTTCGCGCGAGGGCGCTTACGCCGAAGGTCCGTATTATTACAGCTACACCGCCATCAACCACGAACCTTTCATGCGTGCGCTGAACCGCTATACCGGCGGTGCGGGCATCGACATCGACGGCGTTCATTACGACGATCTCTATACCGATCCGCGCAACGCGCTGATTCACGACTGGATGCTGCGCATCCGCATGCCGGACGGCACGGCTCCGGCCTTCGACGACGGCTCGCCCGGCGGACATTACGCCTGGGGCGTCATGGGCGGACTGCCGCACAGCGGTCTTTACAGCTGGGCCTGGCAGCATCAGCCGCAGACCTGGTATTCGGGCGGCTCCATCAACCAGGCCGCTTTCACCATTGCAGCTTACGACGACTCCGTGCCGCCCGAATCGCCCGACGAGGCCGGCTGGTCGCCGACGCAGATTCTCTTCGACGGCGGTCAGGCCGTTTTCCGTCAGTCATGGGAACCGGATTCGACGTATCTTCTGCTGGCGGCAGAGCACGGCAAAGCCGCCGGATGGTCACGCAGGAAAAACTACGACATCATAGAAGGCACCGGCGGGCACGACCACAACGACCCCGGACACATCACGCTGCACGCTTTCGGAAAGCCGCTGCTCATAGACGGCGGTTATCTGGGCTGGCCCAACCACGAAAAAGTCTGCAAGGCCGAAAATCACAACATTCTGCTGGTGGACGACAGAGGCCCGGAACTGCCATATCTCATTCCCCCCACCTTCGATTTCGATGAGAACGGCAATCTCATCATTGTTGAAGGCAGCGAAGGCGGCTGGGTGCCGGGCGACGACGGCGAAGCCTACATCATCGACAGTTTCGACGGCCAAACCTTCGACATGGCGCGCGTCCGCACGCGTTACTTCGAGAAAGTCAGCGACACGGAGTGGACACGCACCCTGATTTTCGCACGCGAGCGTTACTTTGTGGTGTTCGATGAAGTTGAAATCCAGGACGGAAGCAGCCACAAACTTACTATGCAGTGGCACGGCAACGGAGGCGGCACCAGCGGCGGACAGTTCGATCCGGGCGCGACGAACCCGGTGCGCTGGACCTATGGCGACGCCGGAGTTGACGTGTTTTCATATGCAGTCGGCGGATTTCCCGACTATGCCAGCGACGAGAAAATTCACGACGCGGGCGGCTGGGCAGAAAAAACTCACAGCCGCTGGCTGGTGAGCATCGAAGCTCCACAGACCACTTTCGCCTCTGTGCTGTTTCCCTTTGAAAGCGCCGAAGCCGATCGGCACTCGCTGGCTCCGGCCTGCGCTGCGGCCCATCTGGCCTGCGCCGACGTAATTCCAGACAACAGCGGCGACGGCCCGCACGACAGAGTGTACGCCAGACCCCGCGCTTCGGAATTCAGCGAAATTCCCGGTTGCGAAGGTCTGAGTTCCGACGGCGAACAGTTCGCCTCGTTCTGCGACCCGGAATCGAAGGACAGCGACAATCCATGGGCGGCTGTCAGTGCGGTTTATATCGGTCACGGCAGCAGTCTTAAGCGGCTCGAAACAGACATGCTCAGTTCCGACAGACCCTTTACGGCGCTCATCGAACGCGAGCGATGGGGCGACGGAACGCTGCACGGTCACTACGGCGTTGACGGCGGCGGCACGGCGCAGCTTGAAATTTCAGGACTTACGCAATACGTCGAGACGCGCGGCCTGTGCTGCACGGCGGAAGGCTTCGGCATGATCGACAGCGGCGATTTCGAAATCGCGCCTGCCGAAAACGGGAACATCTGCCACCTTGTACTGAAAGCCCGCGTCAGTCCGCAGGTGGAAGCGCCGAACCCGTGGAATCCGATTCCGCATGTAATGCAGAACGAAACGGTTGATATCGACATTTCGCCTTCGTGCAACATTGCAGGCGAGCTTGAAGGCAGCCTGGAAATTATTGAGCGTCCGTGGTACAGCAGCGCCGTTCCCGACGGCATGAGCATTACTCCCGATTATCCCGGAGATTACATACTGAAGGTCAGTGCGACCGACGATGCGGAAACCGCATCTCTGCTGCTGCGCTTCCATGCCCTGCCTGCCGAAGAAGAAGAGACGGAAGAAGAAAGCGAGTTTGAAGGCGACGGCGACGGGGAGATTGACGCCGTATACGAAGAAGCAGCTGAAGAGGAAATCGAATACGAAGCGGCGGAAATCGAAGACGGCGATGAGGAGTTTGACGGTGAAGCGGCTGAAGAAAAGGAATCGGAGCCGGAAGACGAAGCGGAAACTTATATTGAAGAAGACGAATCCGCTTCAGGCTGCAACTGCCGCCAGAGTTCCTGCAATCCGGCTGAGCTGCTTATTCTGCTGACGCTGACGCTGGCGTATGCCGTCCGCAGACGCCGCGCATGAATTCATGCGCGCGCTTCGCGCGCGCATTGCGCCTTAACGTACACCCCGGACTCAACGCCTTAAACTGAGTTTTTCATCCATGGGTCTTCTGCTGCGCGTGGCCAGAAGCCAGAAAGCGGCAGCCAGCAGAAATATTACCGAATACTGCGCGAAGGTCAGCCCGAAATAGCGCGCATCGGCCCATTTAACGTCGGCGGCGCGCAGAAAATCGAACAGGAACCGCGCCGGCGCGAACATGAAAAGCGTCACCATGAGGTAATCCGCCTGACGGCGCGCTTTGCGCATCATAAACAACTGAACGCCGAATATGACGATGGTCAGCAGCAGTTCATAAAAACCGAGGTCGTGACGTGCGCCGTCCGGGAACTTTATCGCCAGCGGAAAATCGCTGTGGACGCCCGGATGATCGTGAGCCGTGGCGCAACCGCTGCGACCGAAAATCCAGCCGACAGTAAGTCCGACGACAAGGCGATCGGCAAAAGGCAGAAGCTTCTGTTTTTTTACAAGACGCACATAAACAAGTCCGCCCGCCAGAGCGCCCAGGAATCCGCCCAGAGATGAAAGACCACCCCAGAATTTGAGAAGCACCAGCGGATCGTCTTCCATGAGTTCCGGATGGTAAACCAGCACATGCGCCAGGTGAGCGCCGATGAAGCCGGACAGCACCAGAATTTCGGGCAGGTGAAGGGCGGTGCGGCGGTCGATGACGGAAGAATTGCGACACAGCCGGTCGTACACCAGCACGCCGGCGACGATTCCGGCGGTGACAAGCAGAAAGAACGGCTGGATGTCCATGCCGAAAAGTTCAAACGAAGGCAGCGTGAAATAAGGAATCATTACAGGAAGAGACTCCATATGACTGTGAGCAGACCCAGCGAAAGGGTGTAGGGTGCGAAGTAATGCAGCTTACCGACGCGAGCGATGTACACCAGAAGAAGCAGCGCCGCCAGACCCGTGACAAGCGCCGATGCGAAGCCCACACTTACCTGCATGAAGCTGAACGATGAAGTTACAGACTCGTCAAGTTGCAGCAGCAGCGCTCCCAGAATGGCCGGAATGGCCAGAAAGAACGAGAAACGCACCGCCGCGCCTTTTTCCATGCCGAGAATAAGCGCCATGACTATAGTTGCGCCCGAACGTGAAATACCCGGAGTGATGGCGACGGATTGCGCCAGTCCAAGCGCAACGGCTCCGAAAACACCCGGCAGGAGACGCGGTTCGAGATGGGGTTTTGCACAGCGCGACAGCCAGAGTATCCCGGCGTTGATGCACAGTGCGATGCCAACCGCACGCGGCGAAGAGAATAACGATTCGAAGTAATCTTTGCAGGCAATGCCGATTATGCCCGTAACCAGGGTGGCGATGGGCAGCTGCAGCAGCAGGCCGCGCCCGTCATGGTCGCGCCAGTTGCGATAAGCCAGCCAGGATGTGCCGGGGATGCGCGCTCTGAATACGGCCCTGACGGCATTTTTTATTTCGCGCCGGTAGAACAGGAAGACTGCCGCCAGCGTGGCGACGTGCATGAAAATGTCGAAAAGCAGGTCGGCATTTTCGGCTCCGAAAAGAAAATGCCCGATGGCCAGATGCCCTGAAGATGAAATCGGCAGAAACTCGGTCAGTCCCTGCACAATACCCAGAATGAAAGGCTCGAAATATACCATTCGAAAAATCTCCTTGCAGAACAGAATGAAATCTCCGCAGCAGGATACACGAAGCGGCGCTTCCGATCAAAAACATTATTCATACGGTTTGAGGCATCCGGAAAAAGACGGAAATGCGACAACTGAGAACCGGGCCGGGGATACTGTTCAGGAAAACACTTTCACGCTGTTGCGCCCGGATTTTTTTGCGTCATACAGAGCAAAATCGGCACGTTTGAGCAGTTCTTCCACAGAATCTTCAACGCACCCCTCACAAGCTTCAATCCCGGCGACGCCGATCGAGACGCTGAAACGCACTTCGCCTTTTTCGCTTGTGTAAGAAAGCTCCGCCACTCTGCGCCTGATGCGTTCAGCCGTTTCAAATGCGGCTTCCTGCGGCGTTTCAGGCAGAATTACTGCGAATTCCTCGCCGCCCAGACGCCCCAGGGTATCGCTGGTGCGCAGCATGTCGGCGACGGTTTTTACGAACAGCTTCAGAACTTCATCTCCGACATGGTGGCCGTAAGTGTCGTTTATTTCCTTGAAGTGATCCAGATCGGCTTCTATCAGCGAAAGCCGGCGTCCGTAGCGCTGGGCGCGCAGGAGTTCGCGACGCGCCAGATCGAAGAAATGACGCCGGTTGTATGCACCGGTCAGCGGATCGACCGTCGCCAGAAATTTAAGGTCTTCGAGCATGTTTCTGCGCTCGGTTATATCGTTGAGAATTATCAGTGTCCCCGCAAATTTCTCGCTGACATCCAGCATTCTTGAAATCTGAACTTCAAAACAGCGTTTTTCGCCGTTGGGCGCGGGATATTCTGCCTCGTATATCAGCGAGTTGTCGCCGTTTACACCGGAAAACTCAAGACTATTCGAGAGCCAGCCGAAATGTTCGTTCAGCCTGGAGCCGGTGAAGCGGTTTATTTGAGCCATGGCATCGTCGCCGGAAGCGTCGCTGTGCATGGCGGCGAACTGCCTCATGCCGTTTGTGCTGTAATAATTCTGGCCGGGTTTTATTGCAGAATCGACCAGAACGGCGGCCTGATAATTAAGATTCACTATCCCACCTTCAGCGTCCAGCAGAATGATGGGGCTGGAAACGCTTTCGAAAACCGTCAGGTAGGCGTTCTTCTCGTTGGTCATGTAACGGTTCGCCGCCTGCAGTTCAAGCAGCATTTCATTACAGCTTTTTCCTGACCATTCGTCGCAGTATGCAATTTCCATGCGGTCGAAAACACACATCAGAAAGCGCAGCGCCTCTTCCATATATTCCTGTTCAAAGCCCGCTTCCCTTACGTGATCCATGTAAGTCTGACGATAGTACTTGAAGAAACTCAGAAACATGCACAGGCTCACTCCGCGTTCGCGATGGCGCTGAGCTTCCAGTATTCCGAAATACGCCGCCGGATCGCTTCGGAAATCGTCGTCGGGACCGAACTCTGGAACCCTGCCGTAAAAGTTCCAGGATTTCTCAATCGAATCGGTAAGCCCTGCAATTGACATGCGCCAGGCTTCTTCGAGTGTTGAAGTGTATTTTGCATAATCAAACCGGCGGGCATAGGCGAGAATCCGCCGCATCAGTTGATTTTCGCCGCTTTTCAGAAGATCAATAAGATTCTGCATGAGACACCATCTGCCCGAAAAACAGATTCAGGCAAGCCGGAAAACGACATTTTGATCCACAGAAGAAGAATCAGCCCTCTTTAATTATGTTAGCACTTGATCTGTGCCGTTTCAAGAAATTATTCGCGATATTAAGGGTAATCCCGGCGACAGGCCCTTTATTAAACTGAAAGTCAAATCTTTCTCTCTAAATGCCGTTATTCCTGTTCGCTTTCGCCGTCGCCGTCGGTAAGCGTGGGGGATGCGGAGTTTACAGGCGGATCGGGCAGGCCATCCATGGGGCCTTCGTCGGATAAGACGCCCGGATTGTCGGCTTCGATTTCTATCCAGTCGAATTTTTCCTTCGCAAGATTGTATGCGCCGATTTTCAGCGCGTCGCAGCCGGCGTCAACCACCAGATGATGGAAATCGTAATAAACCACCGAAGTTGTCTCAAGATCGCGGCACCAGGAGTCCAGCCCGCCGCCGCCGCCGCCGGTTATGAAATACGCCAGGCCGTCGGCCATGCCGCGCTCGTATGCATGCGTGTGTCCGCTGAAAAGCGCATGAAAACCATTTTCGGACAGCAGCGGCATGAGCCAGTCACGCACCTGCATGTTGCCTTCGAACCAGCAGCGACCGTTGCTCCAGCCTTCGGAGTAGCCCGCTTCATGCGACAGCGCGAAGCGCCAGGTGGCCTTCTGCGCGGCTTCGGACGCCGCCTGCTCGCGAATCCACAACGAAAAGTCGTTTTCGATGCCCAGCACAGGTGCGAAGAACTGCTGAGCGTCTATCACCAGAAAAAAGGCGTTGCCATATGTGAAACTGTACGTGGCTTCCCATTCCGGTCTGCCTTCCGGGTAAGGGAACGAGTAATATTCGAACATTATGTCGGCGTTTTCCTCGTGGCTTCCAACAGCGCTGTAGAAAGCCGTTTCGTGCAGCAGCGCACGCGCCGGGTTGAAGAGCAGTTCGCGCCACTCATTCTCGTTTTTGCCGCTCTGCACCAGATCGCCCACACCCAGGATGAACCACGGATTGAAGCTCGCCATCTGCTCGGAAAGCGCCCCGAAGGTGTCGGTTCCCGTATGGTTGTCGGCCCACACGGTAAAGCGGAAGGCCGAACCGGGAGCCGGTGCGGTGTAGAAATGATGCATGGCCGAAACCGTTTCGCCCGACTGCACCTTGTAGAAATATCTGGTGTTTTCCTTCAGGCCGCTCAGTTTCACTTCGTGGATTT
>JAKQSH010000114.1 GCA_029570245.1 Deltaproteobacteria bacterium
CAAGCCTGCTGATCTGGTAGTTCACCCTGCTCCCGGACACGAAGACGGTACGCTGGTGAATTTTCTTCTGCACCATTGCAGCGACATAAAACCAATTCAGGGAGAACTTCGTCCAGGTATAGTGCATCGACTGGACAAAGACACCAGCGGCCTGATGATGGCGTTGAAAAACGAGGAAGCGCTGGTCGCAATGCGCAGGCAGTTCGACAACCGCGAAGTTTTCAAGGAATACCGCGCACTGGTTTACGGACAGATCACCGACGATGAACTTACGCTTGATGCGCCCATCGGAAGGCACGAAACCGACCGTAAAAAGTTCTCCACCCGTTCCAGAAACGGCAAGCCGTCGGTAACACACATAAAAGTTCTCAGCCGTTTCAGCGATGAAATCAGTTATGTTTCTGCATTGCTCGAAACAGGACGCACGCACCAGATTAGAGTTCATCTGTCAGACAGAGGCTTCCCTATTATAGGGGACGACCTTTACCTTGCCGACAGGCGCCTGAAAAGAATAGCCGGAAAAGCATTGCGAGATCAACTTAATCAGATTCAACGCCCCATGCTGCATTCTCATAAGCTTTCTTTCAGGCACCCGACAAGCGGCGCAGAAATGTGTTTCGAACAGCAACCGCCACAGGATTTTGCTGAGCTTCTAAGCTGGCTGGAGGCTAAATATGCCTGAACAGAGCCAGACTTTCATTAAAGTTGCAGGCTGGGAAGACCTGAACATCGTGCATGGATTCGGAACGGCTTCATTTAAAGCTGATTTCGATGTCGAAGATGAACAGTTGCGTGAAAATCTGAAACATGCCTCGGTCGAATTCGCAGCTGAAGAAGCCATGCTGCAGAACCACGGAAAATTTGAAACTCTCATCACGGTCAAGCAGATACACAGCCGCAATCTGCTGCAAATAAGCCGCTTCGATCTTAGCCTGCCGGCCAGTGAACGTATCCGCTGTGATGGAATCATCTGCGACAGACCCGGCGTTCTTATAGGCATAAAAACCGCCGATTGTTTTCCGATACTGCTATTCGACCCTGAAGCCTGCGTAACAGCAGCCCTGCATTCGGGCTGGCGCGGCACGCTGCACAGAATAGCTTCGCATGGTGTCGGGCGTATGGCTGCCGCCTTCGGGGCCAGACCGAAACGGATCAAGGCCGCGATAGGGCCGGGCATAGGTCCATGCTGTTATGAAGTTGACGAATATCTTGCAGCTGAATTCAGAAAAACCTTCGGAGAAGAAACAATCGCTAAAAGTAGAAACGGCGGAGTATCTCTCGATCTGACGACCGCCATAAAAAAAGACCTGCTTTCGGCAGGTCTTTCAGAAGAAAACATCGTCACACTCAACTTCTGCACAGCATGCAGCAAAGAACACGAATTCGACAGCTGGCGACGCGACAGAAGCCACACCTGCAGACTGTTGTCTGTTATCGGGATTCCCCGCGAAAAGAAACAAACAGCCTGAACGATTTCTGTCACTCCATTCCGGCCTTCATAACTTTCCTGTAATATATGTCGGCGGTGTCAAGAACCAAAGCGCCCTCGTCGGGAACTCTCGCGACATCAGTTAAAGTAAAACTGAACGGCGCAGATTCGCCAGGGCCTACAGAACCGACATCGAATTTGACTTCTTCCAGCCAGATGAAGCGCATACGGATGTTTTCAAGCGAAATAGCCAGACCGTTGATAAGCTCACCGGAAATAACGGCTGTCTTATTCTCTGGTTGATATTCGCCTTTAAGATTAAGCACGAAGAATCCGTTACCGATTGAACAGACTCCATTACATGGCAGTTTCACAACATCGCCGCCGTGGCGCTCGAATTTTTTGGTAAGATTGTCCAGATCGAACGACACCTTCTGAAGATCGTTCTTCATTGCGGCCATATCTTCATTGACCTTTTCGATATCGTCGCTGGAACCGACTTTGAAGATCAGTATTATGATTATCAGGATGATTATTGCAAGTATGACAATGATCGGACGGGTTTCGCCCATCGAAAAAAGGCCCGGTTTGTTTTCTTCAGTTACTGGCTTCTTTTCGGTATCACTCATTTTTATTCCCCTTATAAAATATGAAAAATAATCAAACAGACAGAGACAGAAAACAAGCTGCCCCCGCGTTGTTACTATACGGCTTAACTACCAGCGATGTTATTTATAGCACGAAGAAAAACAATACGCAAACAAGCTGATTCTTCACCCAATAAATAAATATTTATCCATTTATTGCAATCCGGCGGAGAATCTGCTAGCTTCTTTGACGCAGTGTGTAAGACGATTGAAATCAATCGTTTTTTTCTGATGATTGTTCGGTGAAAATCAATTAATAAGCTGAGGTGTTAAAGTGAAAAAACAGAAGAACTACAGTGATCTTTGTATAGAAACCAGACTTAAGCTGGGCGGTCGCATGCTTGAAATGACTCCCAGAGCCTACATTCGCAACATTGATGATCTTTCCACTTATTACACCCCCGGCGTAGCCGAACCATGCCGCAGAATCAACAAAAATGTGGAAGACGTGTACAAATACACCACAAAAAACAACACTGTAGCAGTAATTTCAGACGGCACCGCAGTTCTCGGACTGGGCGATATCGGCCCGGAAGCCGGCCTCCCGGTAATGGAAGGCAAAGCGATTCTTTTCAAGCGTTTCGGCGGAGTTGATGCCGTTCCCATCGTCATAGGCACCAAAGACCCTGACGAAATTGTTAACTTCGTGCGTTG
>JAKQSH010000118.1 GCA_029570245.1 Deltaproteobacteria bacterium
GATCCGCTGGGAACAGGTTTGGGTTCGCGCCTGGTTGCAAATATGTACGGTTTCTGTTTCGGAAATCCGTATTACGACAAGCCTCTGCCTTCGCGCGACCGCGACGGACGCGACCCTATTCTGCATCCCAAAGTGATTTTCGAAGGCGTGCGCAAAGGCGTTGAGCACGGCGGCAACAAATCCGGCATTCCGACACCCTGGGGGTTCATCAGCTTCGACAACCGCTACATGGGAAAACCACTGGTATTTGTGGGAACTGTCGGCCTGATGAAAAAGGAAATCAACGGGCGGCCCATGCACGAAAAACAGGCCCGTCCCGGCGATTTTATCATTATGGCAGGCGGACGCGTCGGCAAGGACGGCATTCACGGTGCGACCTTCTCGTCCGAAAGCCTGCATGAAGGCAGTCCGGCTACTGCGGTGCAGATCGGCGATCCGATCACTCAGAAGAAAATGGCAGACGCTCAACAGGAAGCCTGTGAACTCGGTCTTTACAGCAGCGTCACCGACAACGGCGCCGGCGGGCTTTCGAGTTCCATCGGAGAAATGGCGCGCGAAGCAGGCGGCTGCATGGTCTACCTCGACCGCGTACCGGTTAAATATTCCGGCATACTGCCTTACGAAATCTGGATAAGCGAGTCTCAGGAACGCATGAACTACGCCGTTCCACCGGAGAACGCAGGGCGCTTTCTGGCGCTTATGGCCAGCCGTGGCGTGGAAGCCAGCATCATCGGTGAGTTCACTTCCAGCGGGCGTTGCCAGGTTAAATTCAACGGCGAATATCTTATAGACCTCGACCTCGAATTCATGCACGACGGCCTGCCCGAACGCAAACTGCAATCTATCTGGACCGCTCCCAGCCTGAGCGAACCGGAACTGCCGCCGATCGAAGACTATACCGCCGAACTGAGCGATATGCTGGGACGCCTCAATATATGCAGTCGCGAGTATGTCACGCGTCAGTACGACCACGAAGTGCAGGGCGGCTCGGTAATCAAGCCGCTTATCGGGCGCGGTTCCGATGTTCACTCCGACGCTTCGGTTTCGCGGCCTGTGCTGGACAGCTTAAAAGGTTTCGCGCTCTCAACCGGAATACTTCCGTCATACGGCGACATAGATACGTATCATATGACATCCTGCTGCATCGACACCGCCATCCGCAACGTTGTTGCCGTAGGAGCTGATCCTCAACGCATTGCGCTGCTCGATAATTTCTGCTGGTGCTCGTCGTACGAGCCGGAACGGCTGGGGCAGCTTATGCGTTCGGTGGAAGCCTGTTACGAATTCGCCACCGCTTACGGCACACCTTTCATCTCCGGCAAAGACAGCATGTTCAACGACTTCAAAGGCTTCGATCACGAAGGCAGGCCGGTGAAGATTTCAGTTCCGCCGACACTGCTTATCTCTTCGCTGGGCATCGTCAACGACGTGCGCCGTTGCGTAACGCTTGATGCCAAGCTGGACGGCGATCTGGTTTATGTTCTGGGGCGCACCCGCGATGAAATGGGAGCTTCAGAATATTATGCGTACAAAGGCGAAAAGCTTTCCGGTGCGGCTTTTACCGGGGCTAACGTTCCAAAAGTTCATGCCGACGAAAACAAGGCACTTTATGCCGCTGTGCACAATGCCATAAACGAAGGCGTTCTGGCCTCTGTCTACAGTGTCGGTATCGGCGGGCTGGCTGTGGCTCTGGCTAAAACCGCCATGGGCGGCATGCTTGGCCTGGATGTCGATCTGACGCCTCTGCGTGTGGAAGGTGCGTTACCGGAATGGAAGCGGCTCTACTCCGAATCTCAGGGGCGTTTTGTCGTAACGGTCGATCCTAAAAAGCGCACAGCGTTCGAAAAGTGTTTTACAGGGTTCATGCCCAGCCTGATCGGCTATGTTACCGGCGAACCGCGTCTGCGGATTTGCGGAATAAACGGTGTTTCACTGATTGACGGCGATGTGGCTGAACTGAAGGAATCCTACAAAAAGACATTACGGTGGTAAAATGGCGCAAGTCAAAGCACTGATACTTACTGGTTACGGTATAAACTGCGACAACGAAGCCGAATACGCAATGCGTCTGGCCGGAGCCGATGCGAAGCGGGTTCACATAAACGACCTTATCGCCGGGCTTGACAGCCTGGACAACTATCGCATCATGGTGCTGCCGGGCGGGTTTTCCTACGGTGACGATATCGCAGCGGGAAAAGTTCTGGCCAACAAAATCGTTTCAGCCTATTACGACGAAATCAAAAAATTCGCCTCGCTCGACCGTCTGATGATCGGCATCTGCAACGGCTTTCAGGTAATGATCAAGTGCGGACTATTCAACACCGATGGAAATCTTATGGATCATCAGGAGGCGACACTTTCAATGAACGATTCCGGTCGTTTTGAAGACAGGTGGGCTTACCTTAAGCGCAGCAGCGACAAGTGCGTATTCACGCGCGGCATAGAGCGCGTGTATTTCCCGGTGGCGCACGGAGAAGGTAAACTTATCGCCCCCGATGATGTAATTAAAAAGCTTGAATCTCAGGATCAGGTGGTTTTCAGGTACACGAAGGAAGACGGCTCGGCAGCCGGCGGCGAATTTCCAGCCAACCCCAACGGCTCCAGCGGCGACATGGCCGGTATCTGCGATCCGTCAGGGCGCATCTTCGGTCTTATGCCGCATCCTGAACGTTATCTGCACGCCACCAATAATCCTTATTGGACGCGCCTGCGCGAAGAAGCATCCAGACGCGGTGAGCCTTTCGACGAAGAAGGGCAGGGCCTTAAGATTTTCAGGAACGCAGTAGAATATTTCAAATAAGCGGAGCGCCGTGTTATGAATCTGACGCCGATTCACGATACTGCAAAAGGAAAGCTGCGTTGCGTGGGGCTGATGTCCGGTTCCGGCACCAACCTGCGCCGCATACTGGAACACCGCGAAGCGTTGCGCACCGAGCGTGGTGAGGCACCTTACGATGTTGTGGCGGTCTTTTCTGACAATAAAAAAAGTTCCGCACAGGAAATAGCTGCCGAATACGATCTCCCATTCATCATGCGCGACATCAGGTCCTTTTACAAAAAGCGCGGACTCAAACGCATGGATTTGTCGAACCGTCCGCTTTTCGACGCCGAAACTCTGAAGGCGCTGGCTCCGTATGAAGCCCATGTCGCCATTTACGCCGGGTATATGAGCGTGGCATCGGAACTGCTTATCAAAGCTTTTCTTGGCATAAACGTTCATCCCGGCGATCTGTCGCAGGAAATCGACGGCAGGCGCCGCTGGGTCGGAGATCACGCCGTGCGCGATGCCATACTGGCGGGACAGTCGCACATCTCGTCCAGTACGCATATCGTCGAATCCCAGGTTGACGGCGGCAGGCTTTTTATGATTTCCGCACCGCTGCCGGTTGAGATCCCGCCGAATGCAGACGTTTACGATCCTGAAGGAATAAAAATCATCGAAGCCCACAATCAGGCGCGCCTGAAAGAAAACGGCGACTGGATTATTTTTCCGAAAACCATCGAGTACATTGCCGACGGGCGTTTCGCTCTGGACGAAAACGGACGGATGCACTTCGACGGAATGCCGCTTCCGCACGGGCTGCGGGTATAATAAACTCCGATGCAACGATGCGCTGGGAAGGGGAAATGCGCGCGCTTCGCGCGCGCACTGGTCAGTTTTTGCTTACTTCGATGTGAGCGTAAAAATTGTGGTTGTGCACGGATTCCTGCGTTTCAACATCTACCGAATACCATGTTATGTCGGGATGTTCGTGCATTCTGGCAGCTACGGCGCGCGCCAGATCGTCAACATAAAGTGGACGCTCGAAGGCGCGCTCTGTGACGTATTTTTCGTCGGGGCGTTTCAGCAGACTGTAAATTTCACATGAGGAAGCCTCTTCAACCATGGCGATCAGGTCTTCCAGCCAGATCATTCCGGTGAAACGTATGGCCACATCAACAATGGCGCGCTGGTTGTGCGCGCCACGCTCGGCAAGCTCTTTTGATCGCGGACAGACACTTGTGACTGGTACGCTGACTTCAATGCCGATATCGACTCCGTCGGTCGCCGCTCCGTTTATTTTGCACTGATATTCCATAAGAGAAACCGCGCCGGATACGGGTGCTTTCTTTTCGATGAAATATGGAAAACATACTTCCATGTGGGCGGCTTCGGCATTCAGACGTTTTTTTATTTCGGTAAGAATTTTCGGCAGGCTGTTTACGTTTACCGAGCCGCGATGTTCATTGAGAATTTCGACGAAACGGCTCATGTGCGTACCACGGAATTCGTGCGGCAGGTTTACGTACATATTCACCAGCGCCACCGTCTGCTGCTCGCCTCTGACCTTGTCCTGCACTGTTATTGGATAACGGATGCCCTTCACTCCGACCTTGTCGATGTCTATTCCTCTCTGGTCACGGCTCTGCTGGATGTCTTTCATTGCACTCATTTATTCGTGTGACCTTCTTTCTCCAGTTTCATCTGCGCCGATTTGAAGGTGTTCTTCATCAACATGGTGATGGTCATCGGACCGACGCCGCCGGGAACTGGAGTTATGGCCGACGCAATTTCCTTCACGGTGTCGAAATCAACATCGCCGGCCAGGATGGCTTTACCGTCTGGCTTGATGCCGATCCGGTTGACTCCTACATCAATCACCACCGCTCCTGGTTTCACCATATCGGCGGTTACGGTGCCTGGGCGTCCGGCGGCCACAACCAGAATATCGGCCCGGCGCGCATGTGCGGCGATGTCTTTTGTGCCTGTGTGACACATCGTGACTGTGGCGTTGCCGCCTTCCGCCTTGCGCGCCAGCATCATCGAAATCGGTTTGCCGACGATGTTGGAGCGACCTATCACCACCGCTTCCGCGCCGGAAGTGTTCGCGCCGGAGCGTTTAAGAAGCTCGATTATTCCAGATGGCGTGCATGGCGCGAATCCTTCTTCTCCGAGAAGCAGACGACCAACGCTGACGGGATGGAATCCGTCAACATCTTTGTCGGGGTCGATGGCCATGATTACGCGGCTTTCGCTGATGTGTTTAGGCAGAGGCAGCTGTACCAGTATGCCGTGGATGCGCTCGTCGCGGTTGTAACGCTCGACCATGTCCAGCAGGTCTTTTTCGCAGGTGTCTGCGGACAGATTTTCCTGAACGGAGTAAAAGCCAAGTTCTTTGGCAGCCTTCTGCTTGCCGCTGACATAGCTCTGACTGGCGGGGTCTTCACCAACAAGGATTGTTACAAGTCCCGGTACGACTCCGTGTTCGGTATGCATTTTTTCAACCGCCGCTTTGAGTTCGGCGCGGATTTCCTTCGCCGTCTCTGTTCCGCTCAGAATTTTTGCGCTCATAAAATCTCTCCGAATAATAAACAGTTGTCAGAAGAGTCCTGTCACCCGACCACTTTCGGTATCGACATCAATACGACGGTAGGCCGGATCAGACGCCGTACCCGGCATGAGGCTTATCTCACCCGCCACCGGAACGATAAACCCGGCACCCCTGTATGTCAACACATCACGCACATTAAGACGCCAGCCTTTTGGGACGCCTTTCAGGTTGGGGTCGTCGCTCAGCGAGAGATGGGTTTTCACCATACAGACAGGGCAATGGCGCAACTGATCGTCTTTTTCGATTTCTTCTATTTTCTTGCGTGCTTCAGCCGAATATTCCACGCCATCGGCGCCGTAAACCTTTGATGCAATAAGGCCGATACGCTCATGCAGTGCAGCTTCGCCGTCGTAAAGCAGGCGGAAATCGTTTGGTTCGTTGCAGGCGTCGATTACGGCGTCGGCCAGTTCCAGCGCGCCTTCTCCGCCGAACTCCCAGTGGCGCGACTCGGCCACGCGCGCCCCTGCGGCTTCGGCGATCTGTCGTATACGCGCAATTTCATTAGGCGTGTCAGTGTGAAATACATTTATACATACAACCGGATTGATGCCGAATTCCTTTACTGTGCTGATGTGATGCACCAGGTTAGCACATCCGCGTTCGACCCACTCGATGTTTTCGCCTTTGTATTCCTCAGGCATCGGGCGGCCCGGTTTAGGAATAGGCGCTCCGCCGTGACACTTGAGCGCGCGTACCGTTGCGACGATCACTGCCGCATTCGGCTTGAGGCCGGAGTTGCGGCATTTGATGTTGCAGAATTTTTCGAAGCCGATATCGGCTCCGAAACCTGATTCGGTGACATGATAGTCAGAAAGCTTGAGGCCGAGGCGGTCTGCGATGATGGACGACTGGCCCACGGCTATGTTCGCAAAAGGTCCGGCATGCACGAATACCGGCTGTCCTTCGAGCGTCTGCATAAGAGTCGGATTGATGGAGTCCAGCATCCAGGCTGTCATTGCGCCGTCAACTTCGAGATCACGGGTTGTGACCGGCTCTCCTCTGCGGTTGCGGGCTACTACGATGCGGCCCATGCGTTCGCGCAGATCGGCCAGATCGCGCGCCACGGCCAGTATCGCCATTACTTCGGACGAGACGGCGATCTGGAATCGGGATTCCATCATCAGTCCGTTCTGTTTTCCGCCCATGCCTGTAACGATGTCGCGCAACGCCTGTGCGCAGAAATCAATAACCCAGCCGATTTCGACGCGGCGCGGGTCGATGTCCAGGCGCGGCATTCCGCGTTTGGCCCATTGTTCGTCGCTGTAGTTGAATTCATGCTGCATGCGGCTGGTAAGCGCCACCATGGCCAGATTGTGTGCGTTCATAATGTTGTTGATGTCGCCTGTCAAGCCCAGCGAAAACGGCGTTAATGGAATGCACTGCGCCAGTCCGCCGTCGGCGGCGGAGCCTTTGATGTTCATGGTAGGACCGCCGGAAGGCTGGCGGATTGCGGCGGATGTACGCATTCCGCGCTTCGCCAGTCCCTGAACAAGACCGATGGTGGATGTGGACTTTCCTTCTCCAAGCGGCGTTGGCGTTATGGCGGTTACGTCGATGTACTTTCCGTCGGGCTTTTCAGACAATCTTGATAGTACGCGTTTGAAGTCAACTCTGGCAATGTATTTGCCGTTGTAAGGCAGCAGTTCATCGTTTTCGAGGTTCATTCCGGCGGCCAGTTCGTAAACGCTTTTCATACGCGTTTCGGCTTCGGCTGCCACTTCCCAGTCGGCGTGATTGCGCGGGTCCAGAGGCATGACTACTCCTTGATCTTTATAATGGGTTACACCTGCTATTGTTCGTATGAAGCGCCTATGATCTGCGGATTTACGCTCAGGCAGCAGCGGAATCCGGTACGCAGACTTTCTCCGTCGGACTCGAAATAATCGCGGCAGCGCGAATTTGTGCCCGATTGTTTTCCGGCATAGGCACGTGTTCCACTGGAGCCGGCTGGTCCGGCGAACTCGGAAGCGTTGCCGCAGAGGTCCATGGCTCCGAATGGATTTACGCACTTGTACATGAAGCCGGTTATGGTAAGGTCAGTTTCGGCGTGCTGGCCTATGTAGCTCTGATCGTTGCAGACCGCTGAAATATAGGTGTCGCCGTAACAGTAATTCTGACCGCTTTCTCCGCCGCATGAGGTTTCCCATTCATCGCGCTCGCAGAGACGCTTTCCGGCCAGATCGCAGGCGTTGCGGGCTGCATCAGGCGTTATTTTCGTCCAGGGGAAAACGCCGGGGCGGCTCAATGCTTCGGTATTCGAGGTGGAGTCACAGGTGCTGTCAAGATAGTTGGCCGAAGAACACGAAGCCTCGTAGCGGTCGATGCAGACATCTTTGCCGAGCACGGGGACCATGTTGAGCGGACACTGAATAGGGCAGTAGCCCTGCTCGACTATCACCGAGAATCCGCTGACGCCGCTGTGTCCGTTGAAATCGTCGTCGTTGTAACCCATGTAAAGGTCCCCGGCGGCTTCGGCGGTGTGGATGGTTTTCTCTCCGGCATAAAACGGCGCGCCGCTTTCGTTGATTCTGGCTATAACCGAAAATCGGTTTTTATCCGGCATCGGGCAGGCCGGGCAGTCGGGGGCGATACCTGAGGGCGGCACGCAGGGCATTATGCTCTGCGGATCGGCGCAACCGCCGGCGTCGATGCTGAAAGTTTCTCCCTTATACAGGCTGATGTTGAATCTTTCCCAGTCAAAAACAACACGCTGGGAAAGGAGGGTGCGCGTACAGAGATTCTCGCAGAACAGCGAATTTTCCTTGCCTTCGGCAACCGGGCAGGGATCGTTTGAATTTGCGAAATACAGCAGTTCCTCTTCACTCAGGTCGCGGTCTGACAGAAACAGGTTGTCGATGCTGCCTTTGAATGTTCGCGCCACGCCGCCGCTGCTGATGCTGTGCGCTCCAATTGTAATAGGCTCGTTGTTGACCAGAATCAGTTTTGCGCTCGAAAACTTAAGCGGAGCGGCCTGAATGGCTCCGTCAAGATACAGGCGCATTTCCAACCCGTCGAAAACACCTGCCGCCGTATACCATTGTCCGGCCATTACAGGGTAGTTGCTTTTCAATTCCTTTATGCTGCCTTCGATGTTGAGTCTCCAGACCAGCTTCTGCTGTTCGATGGCGAGTTCGTAACTGATTTCGCGCCCCTTGGCGACAAGGCTGACCGAGGTCGAAACGTCTTCTGCGTAAAACGACAGCATGACGGTGGCTTTTTCCTGGAAATAACCGGTGTTGGACGGCAGCAGTACATGCGACTTGCTTCCGTCGAAGGATAGAACACCGCCTTTCTGGCTGTCTTCGCCCCACTGTGCCGAACCTCTTGGGAATGGCTGCGAACACCAGCGATCGGCTGCGGCGATTTCAGTATGCACGTCGAAAGTCCAGAATTTCTGTCCTTCCGAGGCTTCGCAGGAAGCATTGACGCATTTTCCTTCGGTGCATATTTCGTATCCTGGGCATGGCTCATCCGTATAGGCCGAACCGCTTTCGTTGCAGGTGCGGATCGCATTGCCGTCGGCGCAGCTCACGCTGTAGGGTTCGCAGAGCAGGTCTTCGCATTTGCCGGTTTTGTCATTGCAGAACTGGCCGCTCTCGCAGTAATAGATGTCCCAGGCTGAGCCGTCGATTTTACAGATGCGATAACTGTTCTCGTCGTCGCACTGGCTGCACTCCGGCTCGCAGAGCATACCTGTGTCTTCGGGTTCAGGGCAGACAAAAGAAGGTGTTTCTTCGTAATCGCCGTCGTTTTCCGCATTCTCGCCGTCTTCGTCCGGTTTTTCAAGCGGTATGCAGCGATCGGCGATGCAGAGTTCGTCTGATGTGCAATCCTCGCAGCCGAAACGGCAGTATTTGCCGTCGGCACACCAGCCGTTTTCGGCTATTGCCCGACAGTGGCTGTCGGAGGTGCATTCAACACAGCTGCCGAAAGTGCTGGAACTCCAGTTCGTGTCGCAGTATTTGTCGCGGCAGTCGTCATCGCGGCGGCAGGAACGTATACAGGTGTTGTAAGCCGAGCAGAACATGCCTGCATCGCAATCCAGGTCTTCGCTGCACTCGTCCTGAATCAGCTGATTGTCCGAGTCGCTGTCGCCATCCGCATCCGAACCGGATGAAGAGCAGGCTGCAACAAGCAGTGACAGCAGCATAAAAACGACTGTCAGAATAGATTTCGCGGTCGCACTCGGTTTCATTTAAGGCATCCTTTATGAACTTCATTCATGTTTACGGCGCATTCTGCGACGTTGTTTAATTCATCATTGTAACCTGCTGTCTAAAATCAGGCAAAGCTATTTGCATTGGCAATTCCACGGTTTTTTTATGTGTCAGGTGACACTTCTTTTTCTCCACGGTGTTTGTTTGTGTGAAGGGCGGACGAACTGCCGTCCGGTGACAGGCAAACGCGCTGCGGCGCATAACATGGAGAATTACAATGGTAGACAAACTTCTGAATCTGGCTCTTATTGGCGGTGAACCGATACTTTATCTGATGGTTTTCATCAGCTTCATTTCGATTGCGGTTGTTCTGGAACGGCTGTTCGTGTACGCACGCAACCGTATAGACATGGCAGAATTCACTCGAAGCCTGGTGGAACAGATGAATGCGGGAGATGTCGCTGCAGCTCTGGAAAGCGCCAGAACATGCAGGGCCGCCGAAGCGCGCGTTGTTGCTGAAGGCCTTATGAACTTCGAGCGCGGAGCAACGGTGGCGGGCGAACTTATGGACTCAATGGTTCTGCGTCAACAGCAGCGTCTTGACCGGCGTCTGTCCATACTCGGCACTATCGGTTCTAATGCGCCATTTATAGGACTTTTAGGCACCGTTCTTGGAATTATCAAAGCATTCCATGATCTTTCGTTCAACGCCGCCGGCGGTCCTTCTGTGGTTATGGCCGGCATCGCCGAAGCCCTGGTAGCAACTGCGGTCGGTTTGCTGGTTGCAATTCCGGCGGTAGTGTTTTTCAATTATTTCAAAAGTCGTCAGAAGCAGATTATGAGCAATATCAGTCAATTGCAGAAGACAATGCTGGCTTTTACAGAAAATCGTGGCTGAAAACGCTTTTTTGGAGCACAAGGAACTTTTTCATTCTGGAAGGAGAAACAAAATGGCAGGCGCAGTTGAAAATCAGGACGATATGATAACCGGAATCAACGTGGTTCCTCTGGTGGATATAGTTCTGGTTCTTCTGATAATCTTCATGGTGACTGCAAATTTCATCGCAAAACCGGCTATAGATATGGAACTTCCCAAAGCCGACAGCGGTGAAGCCAAGGAACGCAATCAGTTTTCGCTGTTGCTGGGCCGCAATGGCGAGACAGCCATTGGCGAACGTCGTGTGGAAGAGGCCGGAATTGACGCCGAATTTCAGCGCGTAATAAATGAGTTCAAAGAAGAAAAACGCAGTAATATTGAGGCGGAAGGCGGCAGTGTTACCGATAACATGCTTGATGTCATGGCATCGAATGAGCTTACAATGATAATTCAGGCCGATGCGCAGGTTCCGCATGGGCGCGTCATAAAATTCATAGACCGCGCCCGCTTGGCCGGAATAACAAAATATGCTTTCAACGTCGATCCGGCGGCGCTTGCAGCGACACCCGCCACCGAAAAAAAACGTGGTTGACCACTGTATCCTGTATGAAAATATTAATAAACTTGCCCGGAATCGTTAATGTTGATAAACTTCTCATAAGTACGGAAGTATGCAAAGTAATTGAACATACAGAAAACGAAATTGTAAACCGGCATGAGTGGGTGCGTTCATGTCCGCTGAAACCGATAAAAAATCTTTTCTTAAAACATCCGCTTTTCTGGATATCTTGAGCTCCGGTTCCGAGCAGAAGCGCCTGAAAAAAGAAATTCTCTGGCTTTACCTGGCGCGTAACGCAAAAACTCCTCCGAATGCAAAATTGTGGCGGAATTGCTGTGCTTCTGCCGTTCAGGAACACAGCAGCGCCCATGATCTCTTTCTTGAGCTGAAGCGCCGTAAAAAGAACAACTCCGTGCGTCTGGCGGACTTTTCTTGCGAGAGCGACAAGCTTCAGCACGTCAACGAAATGCTCAATGTCGATATCCCGCTGGCATTTCGCTTCGGATTCAATAAGCTGGCGATGAAAATGCTGTCGGAACCCAGCGAACTGGTGCTGGGTAATATACATCGTGCGATTTCTGCCGGGTTTAATGTCGGGCTGGTTGATATGGTTGGCACCAGACCTGAAAAACTCAGGCTGGCGGCAGAAGAATTGCTTGCCGGGCGTCTGATTGGGCAGGGAGTAAAAGATGTAAAAGTTAACCTGCGTCTTAAAACTCCCGCTTCCATATTACGCAAGATGATAAATGTGTGGGTCAATGGTCCCGATCCGCGCTTGAAGGCGCCGCTTTCGAAATGGCTCCCAGTCAGCGAAAGCCTTATTGCCTGGGTGGCCGATCTGGCACACGGTAGGGCCGCTCCGCTTGGGTCGATGCCGGTTTCGCTGAAGCAGGCAGCCGTGATAATTCCCGACATTCTTGGACTGGAAGTTGTTCTTGATACCGCAGCTGAAATTCAGAATGATCGCGCTTTCTATGCCGCGCTTCTGCCGCTTATGGAGCCTCTTTTCTCTACTGTTGTTTTCTCCTCCGATCGTGCACGGCGCTGGTTCCACCGCAGACTCATAATCAGCGGCAGTGCGTCCGAATGGCTGAATAAAGCCCCGCTGGAAATGCTGGTTAAAACTAAAGCCGATTATCTGGCCGGAAATGCTTACTACTGGGCTCACAGGGAAATCGACCTTTGGAGCGAGAACTTTCCTCAGGAAGATGCCGATAAACAGAAGAAAATACGCATGTTCCGCAGATGCGAGAGCGAAGAAGATGTTTCCGAAGAGCTTTTCCGCGAGGTGAAGAACGCATATTTGACGTGAATTGATTCCGGTGCATCAATTTATTTCCATATATCTGTCAATGTGTCTGCTTTTCTACGGAACCTCAAGCTCTTGCTGACAGAATTGCTTTGTCCGATTATCCGGGCCTGTGATAGCCTGTATGCCAAACATTATTATGTTCAACGCTATCGGAAAAGAGAAGACATGGATACTCTGACAATCGTCCTTACTGTCGCCGGGATCGGCCTTCTATGCGCCTTCTGCTTCATTATCTGGAGTTATGCACGGGGTTTGCGTAACTCTCCGCGCGAACTGTGGATTTTATTTCTCACAAAAGTAATCGAATATACCGCATACGGCGCAATGAACATGAGTTTCGTGCTCTATCTGTCCGCTGATTGCGGTCTGGGAGATATTTCAGCCGGTTCATATATAGGCGTCTGGTCGATGCTTGTCACCATAACCACAATGCTTGTCGGCGCTGTGGTTGACGCCATAGGCATAAAAAAGACACTTATAATCGGCACCCTGGTACTTATTTTCTCGCGCGGATTCATGCCGTTCTTAAGCAACGTCTATGCGGTTACACTGTTGGGTTTTATTCCGATGGCTGTCGGTATCGCCATAATGGGACCGGTGCTTTCGGTCGGTATCAAGCGTTATACAACCAAAGAAGGTGCGGCGCTTGGGTTCGGCTTGTTTTATACGCTTATGAACGTCGGCTGGGCGTTGGGTGCAGTGCTTTTTGACGGTGTGCGCGGCGTCTTCGGTGAACATTCGATGGTAAGCACACCTTTAATCGGTGTGCAGCTTTCGACCTATCAGATAATTTTCATGGCCGGTTTTCTACTGACGATTCCGACGCTCGTCATGGTGCTGATTATGCGTGACGGCGTGGAAATGACGGAGACGGGAACTTATCGCATCGCTCCTCTGAAAAACGATTTCGTCGGTTCGATAGTCAGTGTTTTCTGGCAGGTTTTCAAAAAGGCCGCCCTTGATACCGGACGCATTCTGTCTCAGGTCGTGCGCCAGAAGGAATTCTGGTATTACATGTTCATGCTGGGAATACTGGTATTCGTACGTCTGGTATTTTACCATTTCCATTACACTTTCCCCAAATACGGCATCCGTATTCTGGGTGAAGGCGTCAAGATCGGCAACATTTACGGTGTTCTGAATCCCACTATTATTGTTTTTCTGGTGCCGTTGGTGGCTGCCGTGTCGCGGCGCGTAAGCTCGTACAAAATGTTGATGCTCGGCACAACGATTTCGGCTTCTGCGATTTTCATCGCAACCATGCCGGAGAGTTTCTTTTCTCCGCTGATGGGCACCTGGGTTGAGGAACTGGTATACAACCGCTGGCTGGGGCTCGCGCCTGAAATGCATACGCCGCTGGTGCTGGCGCTGGTGATTTTCGTAATTCTTTTCACTGTCGGAGAGTCGATCTGGTCGCCGCGTCTAATGCAATTCGCCGCCGAAATCGCTCCGGCCGGCCGCGAGGGAACTTACATTGCGCTGTCGTATCTGCCGTATTTCGCCGCAAAACTTGTAGCCGGTCCGCTTTCTGGCTGGCTGCTGTTTACCTATGTTCCCGAAGGCGCAGGATCGTATCCGCATCACTATTTTGTTTGGTTGTGGATTGGCGGAATGGCGGTGCTCTCGCCGATCGGACTGGCGGTTTTCCGTGGAGTTTTCATGTCCTCCGAAAGACGCCGCCGTGAAGAAGAAGCCCTGAAAAAGGCTGAAGCCGGAAACTGAAACGCTTCCACCCGCATTCAGACAGGAGAATTTTACCATGCCGTCACGTCTTATTGTTATGTCCGCTCTGGTTGCGCTGCTGTTATGCAGCGGATGCGTCAAAAAATCGCTGTACGAGAAGTCCCAGTCCGATCTCGACTTGAGCCGCTCGTCGTGGCAGCGCTGCAGAGACGACCTGGGGGCATGCTCGGACAAACTTCAGAAATGTGAAACTGAGAGAGACGAAGCCCGCGCGGCGCTTGATGCTCTGGGGCAGATGCATGAATCGCTGAACCGTGAGCACAGTACACTGGGCAAAGAATACGCACAGCTCAAAGACCTTCTGGATCGCATAAACAAATCCAATGCAAAACGTCGTCAGGCCATGGATGAACTGCTTGGGAAATTTGCCGAGCTTATCAAGTCCGGGCGTCTCAGCGTTACTGTGAACGATGGCCGCATGGTTATTCAGCTGCCTTCGAGCGTGCTTTTCAAAAGCGGACAGGCGCAGCTTTCTCCGGCAGGTAAAAAGGCCGTTATTGAAGTCGCAGGAATTCTGATGACTATCGACAACCGTAAATTTCAGGTGGCCGGACACACCGACAATCAGCGCAGCTCGCGTGGCCTGAATCCCAACTGGTCGCTTTCGTACAACCGCGCACGTTCGGTTTTTGACTTGCTGGTGAAATCCGGGGTTACGGAGGACCGCCTGTCCATTGCCGCCTGGGCGGAATATTCGCCGGTGGCCGACAACCACACCATGGAAGGCCGTGAATCCAACCGCCGTATCGAAATCGTACTGCTGCCGACTTCAGAAGAATTGCCGTTCAATCAGCTGATGCAGCTTGAGAAAATAGAAAAAATATAACCGGAATAATCAGCCGAGATTTTCGTTTTTTTTCGGTTGTGCCATATCGCGAATGCGCGCGCATTCGGAAGCTGCGGGAATCTGACTTGCCGCGTCGGTGTCATGCTGCGGTGTCTCCGGTGTTTACGGCCTGATTTGATTTTCGGTCGAGTTTGTCGCCGAATCTGCCGGAGTGGTGCCAGGCTTCTGATGGATGTCGTTTATTTCGGCAGGTTTTGCCTGCGTCGGCTGTGTTTGTTGTTCTTCTGCGGGTGTTTCCGGCGGGGGATTTCCTGCTGCGTTTGGGGCTGCCAGAGTCTGTCGTGCAAGTGTTCCGACCAGGAAGCCGGACCCGTTGGACAATCCCGGAATTGTCGGATGGGCCAGTGCATAGCGCGCAGCAGAAGGCCAGCGCATGACGGCGAAATGCGCCACTGTGTAACCTGCATACTGTGGCGCTTCGGCAGGAAGCGCCAGATAATAAACATTTGGGTCTTTCAGCGCCTCCAGTGCGGCCTTTTCGTGATTCCATACGGCGGTATGCGCCACTGTCCAGCCCGATCTTCCGGGAGCCGAAACATGCTGTCGCAGACGATAGACAAGCGGGAAATGCAATGCGTAGAGCGCCGCAGATTCGAAGTGTTCCACAGCAGCGTGCGCGACCGTATAACCGGCGTGATTGCCTGCCGTTGCCGGTTGGGCGATTCTGTATATTTCAGGGTAATCCAGTGCGTAAAGCGCCGCCTTTTTGTGTTCCGACACCGCCACATGCGCCACGCTCAGCCCGGATTTATCGTCTTTGCCATCCGCCGTAATCTGTCGATAAACTCCAGGATATTTCAGCGCATCCAGCGCCAGTTCCTCAAATTCTGATGCTATTTCATGGGCAATAAGCCAGCCTGCGGGGTGTGTTTCTTTTCTTTGCAGAACGAGTTCCTGACAGTAGATGTCAGGTATCGCGCATACAGCCGTGGCAGTCTTTTCGTTTTTCAGCATAGCCTCCTGCGCCTGGGCGACATCCGGCATATGCTCGATTGCAAAACGCTTCAACTCCCGCATTGAGTGCGTTCTGGCGCATGGATTCTGTTTGTCGTCGCCGAACTGCGGACTGTCACCGTAGAATTTTTCGTAGCCGCTCAAGGCAGGCTTTTTCAATTCGGCTTCCGTTACATGTGCACAGGCCGCCGCCAGAAAAATCACCCCCAACAAAATCGGAACAGATAAATACTTCATAATATCCGCAACAGACCGTACTTATTTTTTATCTGACTCAAAACTTATACCCTGAATTATGATTTCCATGCGGGCTTTCAGCGAGGCTATTTCTTCGTCATTGCGAATCATGTCTGATGACAGCACACCCAGCTTCTTTTCAATATCGGCCAGCTTAGCCACCAGTTCGTTGACAAGCTGTTGATTTCCATGCGTTTTGCGCAAAGTCTCCAGGTTCGCGCGCAGGCGGTTCTGGTCGGTGTCGTAGTCGCGGTAGCTGCGCTTGAAGCGTTTGTTGTCTTCCTCAAGTTTGCGAATGCGCGCCTTGGTTTCGATTAGCTGATCTATTGAACTTTTCAGATTGGCCGGAATTTCTCCGCCGGATGCGAAAAGTTTGAGCACACTGTCTGAAAGATTGCTGTCTACGGAGATGGAACGGCGCACCGGTGAAACAAGTTCTACCTTGAGTTTTGCCGATTTGCCGGCAGGAACACTGACCGGAACGTAATAGCTGTCGGGTGTTTCAACTGTAGATTCCGGCGGGTTGCGCAGGCTGTAGTCGCGAAGCTTGGCCGTGCGGACATAGGCTGTGCCGTCATCGGTGGCGCGGCTGGTCAGTGTGTATTCGCTGCGCTTTATCTGAATCATTTCGGCGATTATCATGCCGTTCTGAATTTTCAGAAGTGAAAGCGGTTCCTCACTGCTGGTTACGTTGGATTTGAGGCTTACTTTGGAATCGACTGCGAACGACACGAAAGAATCCGCCCCGTTTTCCTGGCGTTCCAGGAAGCCTTCACCGACGAAACTCCCTTTCGAATAAAGAGCTACAGGACCTTTTTCGAGAGTCAGCCCGGAATCGTTGCGCAGACGTATGGCTCGGTAAGGTTTTTCGTCTTCGTTGCCGTATGGGTTGTCGCGTCTGAACAGCCATACTTCGCGCCCCGGCACCTGCGCGTTGACGATTGCCACCATGGTTGAATTGTTGTCTTTTACAGTCACTTTGCCTTCGATATCGTAACGGAAGAGACTACCCAGCTCGGTAGTCGAAACGTCGGCGGCTACGGCCTGACGCATACCTTCGTAATCGAAAGAATCTTCTGCGGCGTAAGCTTTGTCTTTGTCTGCACTGCGCGTTGACAGCCTTTTGGCTTTTGCCTCTCCACCCATTCCTGCTCTGCCGAATGCCGCAGCTGCCGGAGCATTCATTTCTGCCATTGCGGGCATTGATTCCTCTGCCGTGTCCATGGCATATCCGGCGGTGTCCGACGGCGGCGCGACGGCGTATCCTTCGTCGCGCGGCGTAAGATCGACGCGGTTTATATAACGCGGGGAATGCAGATTGTAACGGAAAGACAGCGGGGAACCAGAAACCAGCGAAAGGCTGACATCGTTCCAGTCTTCGCCGGAAACGTTGTCGATTACGGCCCAGGCCTGAACCAGTACACGACCGTCCTCACCCGCCACCAGCCGGTAGCTGGGTTTCCATTTCGGCATTTCCACGATGTAACTTAAAACCAGATCATGGCTGGACGAGCCTTCGAGGCGGATTTTCAGCGCCACAGGTTTCCATTGCCCTTCGCCAAGGCTGATGTCGAGGCTTTTTTTAAGTCCGACCTCAAGAGCGTCTTCGTGAATCTGTATTTCACGTATGTCTTCGACCGGCATTACTTCGAGGGTGCCGTTTCTCTTCATAAAGGTGGCGCGCCAGCCGGAAGGCGACGGCTCGGAGGTTTTGAGTACGGTGGATACCGGCATCGCTCCGGGCGCGAGATGTTCGACGCCTAAAATGCGTCCGCTTATGCGCTTCTTGCCGTATACGGTTACATTTGCTCCTCTGAAAATGCGCAGCACGTCCATCATTCCGCCCGCGTTGCGCACCTGTTCCGGCAGCGAGGCCAGACGGCCCATGTCGTTTTCTTCAAGCGGCAGTGAAACATTAACCACTCGACCTTCCGATTTGTCGATTACCGCCAGCGACTTGAGGAAATCGTTTATCTGGTCGTAACGGACATTAAGATCGAGTTCATCGCCGTCGATTTTACCGCGCCGTTCAAAATAACCGACGCCGTTCTGGTAAAGAACGACTTTGGTTACTTCAAGGCCGGGTGCCTGTCGCAGGTTAAAACGAGTGTCCGTGCATGCAATTACCGAAACCGACAGCAGCATAAGCAGCGTCGCTGCGAAAAGCTCGTTTCTCATTTTTCTCTCCCCTTTCCCTGAAACTCCGGCATGAGCAAAAAAAGCTCTGCTGTCTGAAATAATAACCTTATGTCGGCAAAGAATCTATTTTTAAAATATTTGAAGTACCGATGTTGACTGTACCGCAGCTTTCCGATAGAAAAATATAATATCTGTGTTAAGATTCGCCGGTATTGGTCCGGTTGTCCTTTGCGCCTGTTTTTTTTGCGTATTCCCGGCTGCGCCGGATGTTTTCCGGCGGAGAACCTGAAGTATATGAAACAAGGAGGAAAGTAATGAAGCTGAAAGCCTTGCCATTTTTGCTCATTGCGACAATGGTTGCGGCGCTGATGGTCGGCTGCGGCGGCGACGGTTATGAGTTCGACCGCAAGCTGAGCAAGGTGCACACCGACAGAACTTACATCAAGGACGCCGAAGGGCGCTATCTGCACCTGCGAGGGACCAACCTGTCCGGCAGCACCAAAACTCCATGCTGGGCCGACGAGAACGGTGAGTACATCAACTGTACTTACATTCAGGAAGACGGCAGTATTGTACTGCCTACCGGAAACGACCCGGTGACGCACGTCGGTAATCCGTTTCCGCCCGAAAAGGTGGATGAATGGATGAAGAAACTTGCCGATGAAGGCTTCAACTCACTGCGTCTGTTGTTCATATGGGAAGCAGTTTTCCCGAATTCGCGTGACAAAATCGACACGGCGTTTCTTGATTACTTCGAAAATCTGATCGCCACCGCCGACAAATACGGCATTTATGTGCTTATCAACGCGCACGAGAACATGTGGAGCCGTCATCTTTACTCTCTCTACAATGAAGACGCAAAGGGTGAAAAAGGTGACGTGATGAACATGTTGTGGTCGCTTCTGCCCGACTATGACAAGCTGCGCGCTGGTCGCCAGCAGTGCTGGGACGAATGCGCCGCGCTGCTCAGCGGGAAAGACGCCGAAAATTGCGAAGATGCCGACAAAGAGTGCGAGAAACTGGGCCCGGCCTGCTCCGACTCTTACGAAACCTGCAAGCTGGTGGAAGAAGCCTGCCTGGAGGAAGGTGATGATTGCAAGGCAGCCCAGGACGCCTGCGATGAAGCCCGCGCCGCCTGTGCCAAAGCCGACGACACCTGTTCGACTAAAAAGAAAGGCTGCCGCGAAGCCTGTGAAGCCGTCAACGGTACTCTGCCTGATATCTGCAACACCTACTATCGTGACGCATACACCGACCGTGTGGCCGGCGACGGCGCTCCGCTGTGGGCCACCAAAGCCTGTCTGCCCGAAAAGAATTTCGACTCGCCGTATTTCGGTCTGTTCAAACTCTGGGGCACCATGGCTTTAGACAAGGACCTGCCGGACGGTTCTGACTTTTATTTCATCGTCAAAGCTGTCATAGCATATCTGCGCGGTCAGAATGCCAAGGCCGACGGCGGCGAAGAAGTGGACGGCGACTCCGACGCTGAGGATTCGGAAGGTAGCGGCGAACTGGTCCCAGACGCCACATTGAACGAAGTCGAAAAGTTCCTTATGGAACTCAAGCCATATCTGCCGGATGAAGGCTATCACATTAACGACACCAGCAATCTGTTGCCCTTCACCATGTGGGGACTGAACAACGCCTTCTCGCTGGACGTGCAGCGCTGCTATGCTTCATTCTTTGCGGGCGATGACGTTTATCCCGATCTGCTGGTCGATAAGGACGGCAACGGACGTTATCGTGCTGAAATGACCGAGGCTGAAATAGCTGAAGCCACGCCGATTGAAGAATATCTCCAGAGCTATTACACCAAAGCCTGGGTCGAGGTCGCCAAACGCGCCGCCAAATACGACAATGTGCTGGGGTACGACATTATCAACGAACCCGTGGCTATCCTTTTCCTGCTTACCGCCGTTGCCGCATACTTCGATCTGGGCGGCCCGGATCAGGTAGAGAAAATAGTTAAAGACCTGTTGCCGGACGACAAGATCGGCAATGAAACCATCGGTGAAAAAGCCTACAACGTAATTACCGCGCTGGACCTGCTGCCGCATGACAACAGCGACGAGAGCCGCAGTCTGTGGGGCCTTAAGGGTTATAATCTGGGCGGACTGCTGGGCGCAAACACCAGCTTCGGTCTCAAATATCTGCAGCCTCTGTATGAGCGCGTCGGCAGCGCCATTCAGGAAATCGACCCGGACGCCGTCATCTGGATTGAGCCCAATATGGATTGGCAGTATCTGCTGACCGATCCTTCCACCGCAGAGGCGATGGCCATGCAGGAGCTGATGAACAAGCCTAAAGGTATAAATCAGGTTGTTTTCAGTCCGCACTGGTACCCGGACATATATCCGATGATCGGCTTCAATATGCCGCCGCGCATTTTCCACCGTGATGAATACGATTATCGTGACTACACTCCGATGCTCACCAAGAAAGCCAACGCCGCCCGCGACCAGTACGGCAAAGCTCCAACCGTCTTCGGCGAGTTCGGAACCTACTGGAACTACCGCTACCGCGAGTGCGGAACCGAGTATGCCGCAGACGTGGAGTGCAACCCGGAAGACCCCGGCTACATGCAGTCGCGCGCATTCAACTACGAGATTTCGGCTGAAATTCTGGACAATTATTACGAAGCCTTTGAGGGCATGTTCATGTCCAACATGGTCTGGTGCTACACCGCCGACAACGATCCGAAATACGGCGACATGTGGAACCACGAGGACTTCTCACTGGTTGACGAAAACGGCGAGCCGCGCGGCGAAATGGCCTGGATGCGTCCTTACGCCAAGGCCCTTTCCGGTAAACCCGTTTCGATTTACTTCAACTCGGACTATCATTACTACGACCCGTCGAAGGGCCACTACGACCCGGAAACCGGCGTTTCGGATGACTGGCGCGAGTTCAAAGTCGTTTTCGAAAGCAAGGAAACGGATGCTCCCACTGTTGTATGGGTGCCTGAAGTTCAGTACCCGGAAGGTTTCCATGTCTGGCTGTCCGATGGCTGGGCGACGTGGGACGCCGAGCGCAACGAGTTGTATTTTTATCCGACCAAAGACGACCCCGACTGGCAGCACTGGGTGATGATTCGTCCGCCTTTGCCCGGAAAAGCTTCGGAAGGCTGGAACTATTTCATCAAAGACGACAAAGTTGTTAACGGCGGCTGATGCCCGCTTCAAATAAGGAAGGGAGAAAAACGATGAGACGGTTGTTGCCGGTTATCGTTATTATGTTTGCAATGCTGCTTTGCAGTGCGGCTTTTGCGCAGGAGCAGGCCGCCGCCGATTCTCAGCAGACCGCAGTGGCCGCTCCGACTACTGAAGCCGGTGCGGATGCCGGAACTGAAGGTGAGGAAGGTGAGAAGGGCAATACGCTCGAAAAAATCGGGCGTGTTATAAAATTCAACGCACAATTCCAGAGTATTTTTCTTTATAAAAACGACTCTGATTTCGACGACACCAAACCGCTCTACGATGAGAACGGTCAGAGCGTCGGCTTTCTGGGAACTTTCTTCAAGCCGCAGCTTACGCTCAAGCCGGTTGAAGAACTGACCATTTTTTACGAAGCCGAGCTGGGGCTCAACCTGTGGAGTCGAGACAGCGCCGCCGCCTATGATTCAGGGCGCAACGATACTTTCCAGCTGGCGCACCGTGAAATATACGCCGAAGGTCATTTTGTGAACGATCTGATCGGCTTCAAAGTCGGTTATCAGAAATTCTATGATCCTTCCGGCCTGTTTCTAGGTCACTGGCTGGGCGCCGCCTCCATAATGAGCAATCCTGAATGGGCAAAATTCACGCTGTCTGTCGGACAACTGCCGGATCAGACCTACGAAGGCATTACGCTCAACGAGAACAATTTCAAACATGACACGCTGGTTTATGGTCTTCGAGTGGATGTTCCCGCCCGGAACTGGATGAACAGCATCGCTTTTTATGGTTTGTACGACGATCAGATTGTCGATCAGACCACCAGTATTTATGCTCCCATGTATTCAGTCAAAGCCGACTATGAAATCATCGACTTCGGTATTGACCTTGTTTTCCAGGCTGGAAACACGCAGAACGGCGCCGCCGGAGGCGATGA